>JAUWCP010000028.1 GCA_030609245.1 Hyphomicrobium sp. | reverse complement strand
GGCACCGATTGTTTGCGCTCCCTGCGGGCCGCCGGTTGCCGGACCGAGGTCGATTGGCTCAAACGCCAGCATCTGCCCGCGTCCGGCGAGTTCCACCTCTACGGCAGACAGGGGCGTGCCCGCTCCCGCCGACATGACGAGCTCGCTTGGCTCATAAAGCGCAATGCCACGAAGCGAGGTCGTTGTCAGCGTCACGGCACTTTCCATGGGACGGCCAATGGCCCGCTTGGAACCGGAGCCAACCACTTCGATTGGAAGCCCCTTCTCGGCGCAACCCGAGATCATTTGCTGCAGCTCCCAATCGGCCGCGGGCCTAAGCAATTCGCTCAAACGGGACTCTCCTCAGGCGGCTTCCGCCGCGCCTGCCTTCTCGCTCATCTCGAGCGGGAATACCTTGCCGGGGTTCAACAGCCAATCCGGATCGAATACGCTCCTAATGCGCATCTGCACGGTGAGATCGGCTTCGGAGAATTGCACACCCATGAGGTCGCGTTTCTCGATACCAATGCCGTGCTCGCCGGAGAGGCAGCCGCCCACGGCCACACACAACTTCAAGATCTCTGCGCCTGCAAGTTCCGCCCTCTGCGCCTCGTCCTCGTTGTTGGCATCATAAAGGATAAGCGGATGCAGGTTGCCGTCGCCGGCATGGAAGACGTTGGCGACTTTCAGACCCTTGTTCGCGCAAATCTGCGAAATTTTGGGCAGAACTTCGGCCAGCCGCGCCAGCGGAATGGTGCCGTCCATACAGTAGTAGTCGGAGATCCTGCCAAAGGCGCCAAACGCTGACTTGCGCCCTTTCCAGATGCGCTCGCTCTGTTCCGGCGAGGTGCTTGGTTCGACCGCCTTGGGGTCAAACGGCATGGCGATCTCGACAATATCGCTCAGCAACCGCGAAATTTCATCCTCGGAGCCTTCCACTTCCACGATAAGCAACGCTTCGACGTCACGGGGATACCCCGCCTTAGCGAAAGCTTCCGAAACCTCGATGGCCGGCTTGTCCATGAACTCAATTGCGACAGGAATGATGCCGGAGCCGATGATAGCGGCGACGCACTGGCCGGCGGCTTCGCAGTTGTCAAAGCCCAACAGAATTGGGCGCGCCAATTCCGCTTTGCGTAAAATCCGTACTGTTGCTTCCGTGACGATCCCGAACTGGCCTTCCGACCCAATGACGAGCGCTAGTAGATCGTAGCCTTCGGCATCGAGATGAGGACCGCCGAGTTCGACGATCTCACCATCCATCATCACAATCTGAACGCCCAGCACGTTGTTGGTGGTGACGCCATACTTTAGGCAGTGGGCACCTCCCGAGTTCATCGCAATGTTGCCCGCCAGAGTGCACGCAAGCTGGCTCGACGGGTCGGGCGCATAAAAGAATCCTTGGGCGCTAACCGCCTCCGAAATTGCCAGATTGGTGATCCCGCTCTGCACTCGAATAGCGCGGTTCTCGTAGTCCACGTCGAGAACGCGGTTCATTTTGGAAACGCCGACAACGATGGCATCCGCGGCGGGAAGCGCACCGCCCGAAAGCGATGTGCCAGCGCCACGCGGCACAACCTTGATACGGTTCTCATGGCAGTACCTGAGAACCTTGGATACCTCCTCGGTGGTTTGCGGCAATACCACCGCGAGCGGCATCTGCCGATACGCAGTGAGTGCGTCGGCCTCGAATGCACGCCGGCCTTCCTCATCCGATATCACAGCATCGTGGGCGACGAGCTGCTCAAGATCCTTGATAATCGTGCTGGAGCGTGCGAGCACTTCTTGGTCAGGTTCTGGCAAACTTGTAAGCGTCATCCTCAAATCTCCCGCTCGACGCCATCACCGACATATTGTTCAATATGCATATTGGAATTTCGGCAAGGATTCCCGAAGACAACGCCGCCACAATAGGACAAGAGTACAGGTATTCTAGGGTTCCCCTAAAGTCATATAATCAGCAACAAATGCAGTTCATAGGATTATTTAGAAGCGTTCGTCTCCCGGTAGGAGCCTCAGTTATCTACAGGAATTCAAGTGACCGCCATTAGCGATTTAGATATCTTCGCACGCGTCGCTCGCACCGGCAATATGTCCGCTGCCGGCCGTGAGATGGGACTTTCACCTGCTGTCGTCTCGAAGCGTATCAGCCAGCTTGAAGAGCGAATTGGCACGCGCCTTTTCCAGCGCACGACGCGTCACTTGACGCTGACCGAGACGGGCGCGGGCTATTTCAAACGGGTCGTCGACATCCTGAGCCTTTGCGAGGAGGCGGAGGACTTTGTTAGCCGACGCAATACCAAGCACCGTGGCCAGTTGAAGATCACAGCGCCGACAGCGTTCACCCGGTTGCACGTCGCGCCTTACCTCGACAGATTTTTTGCCCGCTATCCCGACATCGAGCTCGAATTCAACCTCACCGATGATTTCGTCGACATCATCCGCGAGGGTTTCGACGTCGCCATACGCATTGGCGAACTTGAGGATTCTTCTCTTGTTGCCCGTAAACTTGCGCCCGACAACCGGATGCTATGCGCCGCGCCGTCCTATTTGGACAAATTTGGCACGCCCGAAAAGCTAGCCGATCTCGATTCGCACAATTGCATTTCGGCGGGTGCGCAGGATGTCTGGCGGATTGAAGGCCCCGAGGGCAGCCGCCACGTCCGTACGAACGGCAACATTCGCTCAAACTCTGGTGAGGTCATTCGTGAGGCGCTGATCTCAGGTCTGGGGCTTGGCCTGCGCTCAACGTGGGAGGTAGGCGAAGAGATCAAGAGCGGCATTCTAAAGGTCGTGATGCCACAGTATCGCGGGTCCTCAAACCTTGCAGTCTATGCGGTTTACCCTTCTCGCGATTTCATGCCCGCACGAGTCAACGTGTTCATCGAGTTCCTGGTAGAGCTCTACGGACCGGATCCCTATTGGGACAAGGCGTTCAACTCCCCTCAGACGCTCGCCGAACCTTCGCCCGGCAAAAGAGCGACGGCTGTCGCCGTCCGCTAATCAGATTCGCCGCCGCACCGCCTATCCGACACATTTGAACGTCAAGACTCCGTGCCGACTTGATCGTTGGCGCCGCAAGGAGAGGAGCGAAAGCATGAAATGGTCGCTACGTCTCGCGATCTCAATTGCCGCGATCGCTGGCGCCGCGCCTGCGTGGGCGCAAGATGCAAGCCAGGGCGCGTTGGTCTTCAATCAATGCCGCGCATGTCACGCGGTAGGCCCGGGCGCCCGAAACAAGGCGGGGCCTGAGCTCAACGGGATCTTCAGACGCAAAGCGGCTTCCGTTTCCGGATTCAATTACTCCAAGGCGATGAAGGAAGCAGCGGCAAAGGGGCTGGTGTGGAATGAACAGAACTTATCAGCCTATCTGGAATCGCCCGACACGTTCATTCCCAATGGCGTCATGGCTTTCGGCGGCGTTAGGAACGAAAGCGATCTCAAGAACCTCATCGCATTCTTGAAAACGCAGAACTAGCCAGGAGTGCCTGCGCGCTCATAGTCAGTTCCGTTTAATGCAGCCCTGCATGCACTTGGTGAACTGCTCGTCGCAAGACGGCGAGCCTTTGGTCGAAATTCTACACTGGTTGAACGCCTCCTTACATTGGGCACCGCAGCTGCCAGCGGAAGCAGGCTCCGTGCCAAGCAGCCCAGCGCCAGCCAATAGCACGGCACAACCCGCGGCCCTCACCAGTGTCCAAGTCATTCTGCTATCAACCACCTGACCAATCTCCTGTCGCCTGTAGGCGCCCGTGGAGGTGTGCATTCCTTTGAAAGAAAGGTACGTCAAACAAGATAGGCCCCACCACCCCGTGCAAGGCCAGTTAGCCTGCCACAGAATGAACACAACCTGAACCGCTGCGCTAGAGCAAAAACGATCTTGAAGGAAGCGCACGTCAGGCCCGGAAGATCCCCGGCCAGAAGGTAAATCTCGCTCTAAATCATAAGTGTAGAGACTGAATTGCATTTCACCTGGACGTGCTGAATGCGTCCACGTGAGCCGATCAGGCTCTAAAGCTTTACAGGGCGCATTCTTCGAAGACGTGGTCGATATTCCTGCGCCATGGGCCTTCGAAGCGCTCCAGCAGCTCATCTGCGAGTGTCTTGCCGCTCTCTACGACCTTTTCAAGGACGTCGAGATGCACCGTTTCGTCGTCGCCGGCGGCGTTGATCTGGCGACGGTCCCGCAAGCCCTTGTGCGCGATTTGCAACACCTCTCGCGCAATATCCTGCACGGTCGACCGGCGAAAACGAGTGGCAAGTGCTGCTCGCGGCACCTCCCCTCGCAACGTCTCGCGTTCCTCGGCTGTCCAGTCTTTGACGAGCGTCCACGCCGCATCAAGTGCGTCCTCTTCATAGAGCAACCCAACCCAAAGCGCGGGAAGGGCGCAGACCCGCTGCCAGGGCCCTCCGTCGGCACCACGCATCTCTAAAAAGCGCTTCAAGCGCACTTCGGGAAAGAGCGTCGTAAGATGGTCCGACCAATCATCGAGCGTCGGCCTCTCTCCGGGAAGGTTCGCCAACCGCCCGGCCAGAAAGTCTTTAAAGGAGGCGCCGGCAACGTCGATGTAGCGGCCGGCGCGATAGACGAAATACATCGGGACGTTGAGTGCATAGTCCGTGTAGCGCTCAAAACCCATGCCGGGTTCAAAGGCGAACGGCAGCATGCCCGTGCGTTCCCGATCCGTGTCGCGCCAGATCTCGCTACGCAACGATTTGAAGCCGTTAGGCCGTCCTTCGGTGAATGGCGAGGAGGCAAACAGCGCCGTCACGATCGGCTGCAAAGCAAGAGAAACGCGCAGTTTCTTGACCATGTCGGCTTCATCAGAAAAGTCGACGTTCACTTGAATAGTGGCGGTCCGATACATCATGTCGAGACCGCGCGTTCCCACCTCAGGCATGAAACGGGTCATAATCGCGTAGCGATCCTTGGGCATGCGCGGCGTTTCTGCGAGCGTCCACTTGGGCGAAAAACCAAGCCCCAGAAACCCGATACTCAGCGCCTCGCCAACGCTGAGGATCTCGCGGAAGTGCTCCCCGGCCTCCTGACACGTTTCGTGCAGCGTTCGCAGCGGGGCGCCCGATAGCTCGAATTGCCCGCCCGGCTCCAGGCTTATCGTCCCTCCGTGCACGCCGTCGGGCCGCTTTAGAGCAATGATCCGATCACCCTCGCGGATCGGTTCCCACTCGAAACGGTCGACCAGCGCATCCATCAATGCACGGATGCTACGTTCGCCTTCGTAGGGCACAGGGGTCAACGTGCCCGTGTGGAACACAAACTTCTCGTGTTCGGTGCCAACCCGCCAGCTCTCCTTTGGCTTGCAGCCTTCCGCAAGCCAGGCCACGAGATCGTCCCGCGAGCGCACGATGACGCTTGGCGCGCCTTCTTCACGTGTCGACATTCACAGCCTTTCGCGTTGGCCTGGAAAGTGGTGCCTGGAGATTTGGGGGTTTATGACGCCCAGTGAAAGGGAGAACAAGCCTAGATCCTACCATTCGGAGCCGCGACCGGCGACACGTCGTCCAGGCGACCAGCCCGGTATGGTCACAAACATGCCGGTCTGCCGTGGCGCATCGTGTTTTATGATTTGCCTAGCATTGATGAAGCAACAAGGGCTCGCCCCAACATAAAAAAGGCCACAATAGCAGTACGGCAAGGCATTCGACGGCGCGCTCGACAACCTGAACAACAAGTGCGCGTAACCATCGCGGCGACCGGCGCAGGAACAATTGAGCGTGCCAATCCAAGAGCTCGCACCTTTGTTCGCACAGCCGAATGCAGCCGCGTGTACGACATCCCATTCATCACAGCGGCTCGACGTGCATTCGCTTCGGGTCGCCAACTAGCGCCAATCGCCCAGAACTGCGTTGACGAGTGCCAGTACCGCAACCGCCGCGGTATCCGCCCGCATGATGCGTGGCCCCAGTGAGATCGGCAGCGTAAACGCCTGCTTATGCAGCATTGCACGTTCGCTGGGATCAAACCCGCCTTCGGGTCCAATCAGGACGGAGAGCGGCCCAGGCGTGATACTCGTAAGCGCGGTGATTGGATTCGCCACCTGTGCCGACTCGTCACAATAGACGAGGCGCCGCGTTGAATCCCAAGAATTGAGCATGGCATCAAGTTGCGCTGGTGCCACGACTTCCGGCACCCACAGAATTCTGCACTGCTCGGCCGCCTCGATGGCGTTGGCCCGCATGCGCGCAACATTTACCCGTGCGGCCATCGTGCGCCGGGTCAAGACGGGCTGCAGCCGCGCCGCGCCCATCTCTGTCGCCTTCTGAACCATGTAGTCGAGCCGCGCCCGCTTCAGCGGCGCAAACAGGTAATGGATATCAGGACCGTCCTTCTGCGCACGCGTCTTCTCAAGACATTCCAATGCGCAGCGGCGTTTACCAACATCGGCCAGCCGAGCACGCCATTCGCCGTCGCGCCCATTAAAGACGAGGATTTCGTCCTCAGATCCGAGCCTCGTAACGTTGAGCAGATAATTCGTCTGCTCAACAGTGCAGGCGATTGTTGCGCACTCAGCCAGTGTTGCCTCCACGTAGAGGCGGGGACCGTGAAAATCGCTCGTTGACATGCGTCCTCTTAGAGCAAGATCGTTCTTGATGGAATCGCTTGGCCTTCGCCCGGGACGTCTCCAACAGACAAGTGAATCTTACTCTAGGGTCTAGACCCTAAATCAAAAGGGTAGAGATGTGATTCACGTTTCACTTGGAACGGCTCAAGTGCTTCCAAGTGAAACGATCAGGCTCTAGCCGATAGCGCGCGTCGTGCAAACGCGCGCGCCTACGTCGCTCGAGACTGCCCACGGCAATGGGCGATTGCCGCGCGTGCGATCGGAGGCTAGGGTCGGGCACATCCGCGCACCTCCCAAAACCCACGATGCCCCAAGATCCCACGCCATCTGAGCGCACACATCGCATTGCCGATGCGCCACCCAACAATTGGGTGGACCGCTATGCGCCCGAATATGCCCGTCCATACTTGCGCCTCGCCCGCCTCGACCGGCCGATCGGCGTCTGGCTCCTACTGCTGCCCTGCTGGTGGGGGGTGGCGCTGGCGGAGGTTTCGCGCGCAAGCCCGTTCCCAAACCTCTGGTTCCTTGCGCTGTTCGCCATCGGCGCACTCGTCATGCGCGCGGCAGGCTGTGCCTACAACGACTACGTCGACCGGCATTACGACGCCAAGGTCTCGCGCACCGCAAGCCGCCCCATCCCTTCTGGACAGATTACGCCCAGCGCAGCACTGGCTTTCGCCGCCGTCTGCTCGTTCGCCGGGCTCATGGTGCTGATCCAGTTTAACGCCTTCACCATCCGCTTAGGCGTAGCCTCCCTAATCCTTGTTGCGATCTATCCTTTTCTGAAGCGCTACACCTACTGGCCGCAGATCGCGCTTGGCCTCGCCTTCAATTGGGGCGCACTCGTTGGCTGGAGCGCGGTCACGGGCGGAATAGGCCTGCCCGCCATACTGCTCTATTGCGGTTCGGTGCTCTGGACGATCGGCTACGACACGATCTATGCCCACCAGGACAAAGAGGACGACCTCATGCTCGGCCTCAAGTCGACCGCCATAAAGTTCGGATCCAAGACGATAAGCGGAGTTGGCGGTCTTTACGCGGGCGCTGCCATACTTTGGCTTCTGGCCGGGCTTTTTGCAGGAACCCACCTCATTTACATCACTGCGGTTCTACTAGTGTCAGCGCAAATGGCATGGCAAGCCACAACTCTGGACATCGCCGACGCGCAGAACTGTCTTGCGCGTTTCCGCTCCAATCGCGATGTGGGCTTGGTAATTTTCCTCGGTCTCGTCGCCGACATGGCGCTGTCATGGTTCGCAGGGTCGAGTTGAGGCGACGTGACCGGTCATCTAAAAACCCCGGCGGGGCTGTGCGGCGGCAATCTTGAAGCCACGATACGTTTTCGGCTCAGGTCCGCCATGGGAGTGGACCTGAGCCGATTAACCTGACGCCTCTTTATCGACTCCGGAATTGACTCCGGAGCTGTCGCTTGGTGCGATCATTTTTATTAAAATGCCACAGGAAGCTTCCTCCCCGATTAAGAGATATCGTAAATTCCGCGTAACCGGGCGGCCCGTTATAGGGCTCGCGTGCATCATTGGCCGCAGCTAGGCGAACTTGCACGCACCCCGATGCTCGGGCAAGACATGCCAAACAAAGGCTAACGCATATCTTGAGGACCTGCCCCCAATGAGTAGCCCGAAGAAACCTCCGAAACAGCTTTTGCACCTCGTTTTCGGCGGCGAGCTGACGTCGCTCGCCGGTGTAGAGTTTCGAGATCTTAACCGCCTCGACGTCGTCGGCATCTACCCCAACTACGCCGAAGCCTACGCGGCCTGGAAAGGGGCGGCCCACCGCACTGTCGACAATGCCTTGATGAGATATTTTATCGTTCATATGCACCGGCTCTTGGATCCGGAGCACCCCTCAAAAAATGACGCCGACGCGCTAACGTGAAAATGGAACCGGTCTCGACGTAACGCCACTTGCCTAATGGACTTACTCTTGATCGGCACCCTCAAGCACTGATTGGCGCCCGAGCACATACCATCGCGATGTCACCGGTCCATCTACTCTCGCCGAAGCACGGTATCGACCAACCGGTTTGCCCAACCCTTGGAACGAAACGAGCGCTTCAGCTCTTTTGAATCGTACACGGTATCGACCCACTCAAGGAACGGCATCGGGCGCACGGCGTTGTCGGCCAGATATCTATCGAAGAAGTAGTCGAGGATACCGGTGTCCGCCTGGCGTATGTGGCCATACTTGAATGAGAGTTCATTCTTGGCCACCTCGAGCGGCATGCCTTCAAAAAAGTGGCGGTAGAGCACGCTCATGATGCCGACGCGGTCCGCACCGGATTTACAGTGCATCAGCATCGGGTACTCGATCGTCTCGAATAGCGACTTGGCAGCGTTCAGCTCCTCTGCGGTGGGGGCGGCACGCGAGCCGATCTGGAAGTTAAGGAGTTTGATTCCGTAATGGTCACACGCGGCTTGCTCGAGCCAATAGCTGCCGCATTGGCGTTCGCCCCGCAAATTGATGATCGTGCATATGCCAGATTTGGAAAATCGGCGAATGTGATGGGGCGCAGGTTGGGCGGATCGCCAAGCGTGATCTGAAATCTTGTGGCAGTTGGCGTAGAAGATCCGAAAGATTCCGTGATCGACGAGCAACATATCGAGATAGCTTGCCGGTCGCCCAAGATGGCGGCGAATCCATTCGGGCGAGCCCTCGACCATCCTTTCACGATAGGTCCGCGCCACGCGCCGCCACGAGCGTTTGGCCCGTTTCATCAAACCAGGCATAGTTTTGCCGGTTCCCCGCTTCCCGGCGCGCGGAGAGGCAGGCGAACCTGCGGCCCTTGTTTTCGGTGCGTCAATATCCACCCGAATGTCCCAGTTTGCCATCGCTAGATATTCGCTATAGGTACCAGCTGCAAGTGGTTCACAGAGGACCGCTGGCGTACAAGCATTTTTGCGCCGAGGCGTCCCTGAGGATGGCACGTTCCCCCCCGACGGCATCCGCATTGAACAGGCTCGCGGGCCGCGTCATTGCCAGCTTGATAGACATTGTGAGGAAAACCTCGCGCACTGTCTACGAGCCGGAGGATGCGTTGGCCCGGCTTGAGGCTGGTCATCCCCTTATTGCGGCCGTCTGGCATGGCCAGTTCATGATGACCGTCGGCTTTAGGCCGCCTGGAACCAGGATCTCCGCCATGGTTGCGCGACATGGCGACGCTGAGTTAATCGGCGCGGCAATGTCCTGCTTCGATGTTGATCTGATTCGTGGCGCCGGGGCTGGAGGGCGCCGTAAGAACCGCGGCGGCGTATTTGCGCTTCGCGCGGCTATGCGCTCGCTCGACAAAGGTGCCTCTATCGTCATCACCGCTGACGTCCCGCCGGGCCCGGCGCGACGCGCCGGGCCCGGCATCGTAACGCTAGCCCGTCTGTCCGGCCGGCCGATCGTACCCACGGCAGTCGCCACGTCTCGTTTCATCGCGCTCAATACCTGGAGCCGCATGACCATCAACCTGCCGTTCTCCAAGCTCGTTTATGTCGCCGGCGATCCCATCCACGTTGCACCCGACGCTAACGAGGAGGCTCTGGAGGCCGCGCGTGCGGAGGTTGAGCGTTCGCTGAATGAGGTAACGGCGCGGGCCTACGAGCTTGCTGGTGCCGATGTCACACGCGTAGCACCAAGCACCGCCACCGACCCAGACGCTCCGCCGGCCAAGCCAGGATTGCTTCTCAAGACCTATCTTACCGTCATGAGCTTGCTGCGACCGTTTGCGCGTGCTGTCCTGAAAGTGCGCGAACGTCAAGGCAAGGAGGATCCGCGACGGCGCCCGGAGCGCTTAGGCGTGGCAAGTGTTGCGCGCCCGGAAGGTCTACTCGTTTGGGTCCACGCGGCAAGTGTAGGCGAAACCAACGCCGTGCTTCCCTTGATCGAAGGGCTCAAGGCCGCCCGGTCCGACCTCAATTTTCTGCTGACAACGGGAACAGTCACATCAGCAGAACTTGCCGAGCGGCGCCTCGGTCCTGACAGCCTTCACCAATACGTTCCGCTGGATGCACCAGATTACGCAGCACGTTTCCTTGACCACTGGCGTCCGGATCTGGCGGTGTTCACTGAGTCGGAAATCTGGCCGTCATTGATCCTGAACACGTCGGCGCGCAGCATTCCGTTGGCGCTTATCAACGGCCGGATCTCACGTCGCAGCCTGCGCCGCTGGCGGCGCAATGCCAACATGGCGCGCGCCCTCTTTACGCGCTTCCAAATCGTGCTCGCGCAGAACGATCGGCTTGCCCGAGACTTCGGATTGCTCGGCGCCCGCAATGTCCACTCTATTGGCAATTTGAAGATTGATGCCCCGCCGCCCCCGATTGATGCCGGCGAGCTGGATCGTCTCAAGAATGCTTTGGCGCAACGCCCTATCTTTGTGGCTGCCAGCACGCACGAAGGCGAAGAGGAAATCATCGCGCAAGCCCATCGCCAGCTCGCCCGCTCATTTGAAGGGTTTTGCACAATCATCGCGCCACGCCATCCAGAGCGAGGCACCAGCGTCGCCGAACGCCTGAAGAATCTCGGACTAAATGTCACCCAGCGCTCACTCGGTGCCATGCCAACTGGGCGTACCGATATCTACGTTGCCGACACGATTGGCGAGCTCGGTACGTTGTACGCGCTTTCCCCGATCGCCTTCATCGGCGGGTCGCTGATCGAGCGCGGGGGCCAGAACCCCATCGAGGCCATCCGTCACGGCGCAGTCGTCATCACCGGACCCCATTGGCGCAACTTCTCCGACGCCTATCGCACGCTGTTGCACCACCACGGCGTTATCGAGGTGAAAACTGCCGAGGAACTTGCTGAAAGTATTTCTCAATTATTGAAGAGCCAATCCGAGATGCAGCACATGCGCGCAGGCGCCACCGAGGCGCTTGGCACACTTTCGGGCGCTCTTGAGCGCACTATTGAGTTCCTGCTGCCCATCCTTCCTGACGAAAGGCTCAAGCGTGCGTCTTGACGAGCCGCAGTGGTGGTACGGCGAGACGCCCGACCTGCGCCAGCACCTGCTTGCGCCCATCGGGCACCTTTATGGGTGGATCGTCGAGGCACGCTTTCGCCATCACCGTCCCTATCGCTCGCGCGTCCCCGTCATCTGTGTTGGGAATTTCACAGCTGGCGGCGCCGGCAAGACGCCGTTTGCGCTGTTCATCGCTCAGCTGCTGCTGGAGCGCGGCGAAAGCCCGGTGTTCTTGTCGCGTGGCTATGGCGGCACGTCGGCAGGACCGGCTTGGGTTGAAGATACGCCCGATGCCGCGCAACAATTTGGCGATGAGCCGCTGCTGCTTGCACGCCGGGCACCGACGCTTATCGCCCACGACCGCAAAGCCGGCCTGCAGATGATCGAGGACGGCGGGTGGCACGCAAGCGTGGTCATCATGGATGATGGGTTGCAGAACCCCGCGCTCATCAAGGATCTATCAATTGCCGTTGTCGACGGCCGGCGCGGGGTGGGCAATGGCGAGGTCATTCCGGCCGGTCCCTTGCGCGCTCCACTCGAATTTCAGCTAGGCCTCATCGATGCGATCGTGGTTAGGGGCCCGGATGCCGCCAAACCTTCACAAGAACATGGCGTTCACCAGTTGCTCCGCCACACATTTCCTGGTCCCGTTCTTGCCGCGCGCGCGGTTCCCAGCGGCGACACCGCCTGGCTCGCAAAAACGCCAATTGTTGCGTACGCTGGCATTGCCAACCCGGGTCGCTTCTTTAGGCTTTTGGAGGCGTCAGGCGCACGCGTCGTGCAGCGCATCGCTTTCCCTGATCACCATGTCTTCTCGCGCGCTGATGCTGTCCGTTTGCTGCAGCACGCACAAGACACGGGCGCGCGCCTCGTTACGACGGAGAAAGATTGGGTCCGCCTCAAGGGCAGCACCGGCGTGCGCAAAGACTTGCTGGAGAAAACCGAACAATTCGCTATCGAAATGGCATTCGAGGCACGGGACTTGGACCGCCTGGCCGCGTTGATCGAAGGGGTAATGCAGCGTGAGCGCCCTCAAAAGCGCCCTTAAGTGCCACCTTGGCTTTCCCGGTACACCTGCTGATAGCGCTGCAATGAGACCTCCGGCGAAACGTAGGCCTCCTGTAATTCCACGCTCCAATATTTAAGATCGGACAACAAGATAGGCTCGCCTGTGACGGCACAACGCACGAAGTCCCCCGGCGAGACCACTTGGAACTCGCCATTCAAGTAACGCACTTTCGCTTCACCTCTAAGGCCAAAGAACTTTTCGAAGCGGTTCATTGAAGTCTCTGATTACGGGGACTGCCGATCCGGTGCGCTTCACATTGCCAATCATGCGCGCTGCGTCAAGGCGCACTTTGGAATCACGTTGTTCTAAAAGAGAGAACCCTGTCCGCTACTTCCTCCACCACGACGCACCCGCGTTGGCCGCGTCGGCGCCAGCTGCGATGTTCGCGATGCCGGTGCTGCCAATTTCTTCCTATCACCCAAATCGACCTCCCGCGTCTCGGCGTGCGCACACCCATCGGCAAATTCCAGCTCTAGACGATCACCGGCGTGCAGCTCGGCAGCCTTGCGCACCGTATGGCCGTCCTTGTCGCGAACAAGCGCAAACCCGCGGTGCAGCACGCTCTGATAGCTTAAAGAGCCGAGCAACTTAGCGCACGCATCGAGTTGACGGCGCCCCGCCAAGATGCGATTGCGCAAGGCTTGTATGGACCGCGCCTCCAAGGCGCTGAGCCGTTCGCCGCCGTACGCAAGGCGCTGTCGCACCGCCTCTAGTTGCATACGGCCTGCCACCCGCTCGAACCGGGTGCGCCGGGCAGCAGCGCTGCGCGACAAGGCGTCAACGTTTCTCCGGCCGAACGTATCGAGACGGTCGCGCGCACGGCCAAGCCGCACGCTGAGCAGACGCGGATGCAAGCGCGAGCTGATGCGCAATTGGCGCATGTGATGCGCCCGCGTGTTGGCAAGCAAAGCCCGGCCCAATCGTTTCTCCAACGCGTCGAAGCGCTGGCGCGGCAACGCGACCAAATCCTCCAAACGCGGCAGGCCGCGTGCAGCCGCCTTGAGATGAGTGCGCGCGCTTTCCAGGACGCGGCGCGCAGCCGTCGCAAGCCTCAGTCCGAGCTTTGCGGTGTCTTGAGCCAGATCCGCGTGCTTGGGCACGGCCCATTCGGCAGCCTTGGTGGGTGTAGGCGCGCGCGCGTCGGCAACAAGATCGATAAGCGTCCAGTCCGTCTCGTGGCCAACAGCCGAGATCAGCGGGATGGCGCTTTCGGCAACGGCGCGCACGACGACCTCCTCGTTGAAGCCCCACAGGTCTTCAAGGCTACCGCCACCGCGCGCAACGATGAGGACATCCGGGCGCGCAATGGCACCTCCAGGTGCAATGGCATTGAATCCGCGGATGGCTGCGGCCACCTCGGCTGCGCACGTCTCGCCCTGCACCCGCACTGGCCAAATAAGGACGCGCGTTGGAAAGCGCTCGTTGAAGCCGTGCAGCATATCGCGAATGACCGCGCCCGTCGGCGACGTAATGATGCCGACGACGCCTGGCAGAAACGGCCGTGGCCTTTTGCGCTCCTCTTCGAACAGACCTTCGGCGGCAAGTTTCTTTTTGCGCTCCTCTAAAAGCGCCATAAGCGCGCCAAGGCCGGCGGGCTCCAAGCTCTCGATAACGATCTGATACTTGGAGGAACCGGGATAGGTGGTGATGCGCCCCTGGGCGACAACTTCCATGCCTTCTTCCGGCTTTACCTTGATCCGCTGGAAGACACCCTTCCAGATGACCGCCTCGATCTTGGCCTTGTCGTCTTTCAAGGCGAAATAACAGTGCCCAGAGGCGTGTGGACCGCGATAGCCCGACACCTCGCCGCGCAGGCGCACGTAGCCGAAACCTTGCTCCAGAGCGCGCTTAATCGCACTGGAAAGCTCCGAGACGCTGTATTCGGCCACGTTGGCGCCGAGCTGCGTCTTTGAGGCACGTTGGTTCACGGCTGGTCGCCCGTTTGTTGCTTGCCAATTCGATGATACATCAGACCGTCATCTGCCTGCTCGCGTCGCGACGCAATTCCTCAAGATATTGAGAGTTCTAAACCAATGAACGTCCTCCTCATCGGTTCTGGCGGACGCGAGCATGCGCTTGCTTGGGCAATCAGCGCGAGCCCGCTCCTATCGAAACTCTACTGCGCGCCGGGTAACGGCGGAATTTCAGATATTGCCGAATGTGTGCCCCTCCCGGTCGCGGATCATGAGGCCGTGATCCGATTCTGCAAGGAGAACAACGTCGACTTTGTGATCATCGGCCCTGAGGCCCCCCTTGTGGCTGGGATTGTGGATGATTTGAGCGCAACCGGCATCAAGTGCTTTGGGCCCACGAAAGCGGCCTCGCAACTGGAAGGCTCCAAGGCCTTCACTAAGGATCTCTGCCGCGAGTTCAATATTCCCACTGGCACGTATGGGCGTTTCACCGATCCGGAGGCCGCAAAGGCGTATCTCGCGGGCCAACCGTTGCCGATCGTCATCAAGGCCGACGGGCTTGCGGCGGGCAAGGGCGTCGTCATTGCCGAGACGCCGCCCGACGCCGAGGCGGCAATCGATGCCTGCTTTTCAGGTGCCTTCGGCAAGGCCGGCGAGGAGGTCGTGGTTGAGGAATTCTTGCGTGGTGAGGAAGCAAGCGTCTTCGCCCTGGTCGACGGCACTACCGCGCTGGTGCTTGCCGCGGCCCAGGACCACAAGCGCGTCGGCGACGGTGATACCGGGCCGAACACCGGCGGCATGGGCGCTTATTCGCCCGCGCCTGTGATGACCGACGAATTGATCACAAGGACGATGGACGAGATCATCCGCCCCACCGTCGCGGCGATGGCAAAGCGTGGCACGCCATTCAAGGGGGTGCTCTACGCCGGGCTCATGATCAAGGACAATGAACCGAAGCTTATCGAGTACAACGTCCGCTTCGGCGATCCCGAGATGCAAGTTCTGGTGATGCGGCTCAAGTCCGACCTGCTGGAGGCCCTACTCGCCACCGCAGATGGCAAACTCGAGACTTTCGATCTGCAATGGCACAACGATGCAGCGCTAACCGTCGTCATGGCCGCCAACGGTTATCCTGGAACGCCGCAAAAGGGGACGCAGATCAAGGGGCTGGCCGAGGCCGCACAAGACGCCAACGTTGAGATCTTCCACGCCGGAACCAAGCGCGATGGGGACCGCCTGCTCGCCAATGGCGGTCGCGTCCTCAACGTCACCGCGCGCGGCAAAACGGTAGCCGAAGCCCAGGCGCGCGCCTATGCGGCCATCGCCAAGATCGATTGGCCTGGAGGTTTTTGCCGCAAGGACATTGGGTGGCGCGCAATTGCCCGCGAAAAGACAGTTTAATATCAGATGCTAAAGTGCCGGCGCATCATCGCCAGCAGCGTCATTTTATGGACTTAAGCGCCGCATGATCAAGAAAACGGTCTCCCCCATTCCAGCACCAGAAAAGTCAAAGCTACCCGTTCGTCAGCCGACAATTGGCCTCGCGCTCGGT
>JAUWCP010000048.1 GCA_030609245.1 Hyphomicrobium sp. | reverse complement strand
CTTGCGTTACTCATTTTTGCGAGTGGGACGCAGGCACAGACGCTCCCGGGATCTGAAATTGACACCGCTGCGATCTCGGCGACTCCGGATCTGACGGCGTCGCGGATCAAATCCAAGATTGACGAGATAGAAGCGCGCAAGGACCTGGATGCGGCGTTGCGCGATCCGGCGCTGGCGCTATATCGCAAAGCGCTCAGCCAACTGGAAGCAGCAGCGGCAAACAGTTCTGCTGCCGCTAGATTTCAAGATGCGATCAAAGAGTCGCCGAAGCGAACCGCCGAGGTAAAGAAGCAATTGGCTGCGGTACTCGCTTCGACTGAAGGAAACGTTACAAGGCTCAGCAAGTCCATTGCGCGATTGCCTCTAGGTGATGTTGAGCAGCAGCTCAACACTACAGAAGGCGAGATTGCGAAGCTCAAGACCGAGCTCGATCAGCTTCAGACAACGTTGCGTGAGATCGCATCCAGACCGACGGCTGCGCGCAATGAGCAAACGGCTGAAAAGAAAAAACTCGATCAACTCGTGAAGATTCGCGCCTCGTCAGGCAATTCTCAAGAGTCCTCGCTTGTCGCAGACGCAAGCCGCGCGTCGATCGTCGCAGAGCGACTGGCCGTCTCCGCCAAAGTCAATCTTTTAGAGCAAGAGCTGATCAGTCTTCCGGCGCGAGAAGCACGCGCCGCTGCAAGCCGCGATTTGGCAGCCGCGAAGCGAGACATCCGCCAGGAGCAGGTTCCTGTACTAGAAGCGCGCATCAACGAGTTGCGCAAGAGCGATGCGTTGCAGAAACAGGCTCAAGCAGACAGCGTTACGCGTCAGTTGTCTGGACAGAACCCCATTTTAGAGGATTACGCCAAGACATCGTCCACCCTGCATCAGAAGCAGGCTGACGTCACGAGATCGATTGAAGAGGCGCAATCGACGCTGACCGGCGTCAATGCCGAAATTGCGCGCGTCAAAGATAGCCTGGCGGCCGCGCAGCAGATCCTCGAAATTGGAAGCGTTGGTGGGGAACTCGGAGAGTACCTGCGCGTGATGCGCGCCCAGCTTCCGCCAATCGCGGCTTTGCGCACAGAGATTTTCGAGCGTGACGCGGCCATTGTCGATGCGCGTCTGAAGCGGTTGAACGTCGATCAAGGACGACGCGCTCTTGCTGATCCTGAACGTGCTGCTGAACGCTTTCTCACCAACGAGGTTCTCGGACCGAAAGGCCGCCGGGCGGATTTAGTGCCGACGCTGAAGACGCTCATGAAGGCGAGGCGCGATGCGCTGAACCGGTTGAGCGAGGCGTACGCACTGCGCATTGAACAGCTGGCCGAACTCAGTGGCGCGCAGCGCGAGCTGTTGAGCCAAACGGAGCAGCTCAGTTCGTTGCTGAACAGCAGGCTTCTATGGCTGCCAAGTTCGGCGCCGCTGGGGTGGCCATGGTTTGAACAGATTGCAGCGACCCTCAGTTGGATGACTGACAGCGAGAGCTGGAAGCGTACTGGCATATCGCTGGGGCGCCGCATCTCTGACTCTGCAGTTCCAAGCAGCTTGATCCTTGTCTTATGCGGGTTCCTTTGGGCCAGTCGAAAAAAACTGCGGCAGCAACTCGATCAAATTGCCGATTCAGTCGGCAGGATATCGACAGACAACTTCTTAGCGACGCCACAGGCACTGCTGATCACCGTATTCCTCGCGTTGCCGTTGCCCGTTCTAACAGGATACGTGGGTTGGCTTTTGGCGCGGCCGCCTGAAGCCTCCGAGTTTGCGATGTCGGTCGGTAACGGCCTTGTTACGGCATCGATCATCGTCTTCGCTTTCCGTTTTCTCCAGCTTCTGTGTTTGCCACGTGGCCTTTTTCGCGCGCACTTCGATTAGAGCGAGCGTGCGTGCGCGATGCTCATACGCAATCTGCGTAGGCTAATGCTCGTCGCTGTGCCGGCATCATTTCTTATTGGGATGATTGAGGTTAGCAAGTCTCAGATCTACCGTGACGGGCTCGGTCGATTGACGTTTCTGATTTGCGCCATTGCACTGGCTGTATTTGCTTTCCGCGTCCTGAGTCCTCGCCGGGGCATGTTTGCGGCACGCCTCTCACGGGAGGGTGCACTATGGTTGACGCGGGGCGCGTGGTATTTTCTGCTCGGTGCGGCGCCGCTTGCGCTCGCAGCACTCGCCATGTCGGGCTACTACGACAGTGCTTCTGACTTGCAATGGCGGCTTGGAATGTCGGTGGCAATCGCGATCCTCGGACTAATCGCGTACGCGGTTGCTATGCGCCAAGTTCTTCTGGTTCGGCGGCGTCTGGAAATCTTACGCGCTCAGGAACGGCGCAAGAAGGAGCGTTCAGCTGCAGCCACCCAAGCTGAATCCGAAGCGACTGGTGATGCTACGCCGCGAATGCTGGACGTTTCCGATGTCGACGTGGCATCAATTAGCCAGCAGACACGTACACTCTTGCGCATGCTTGTTCTGCTAGGTCTCGGAGCCGGTCTATGGCTAGTTTGGCAGCAATTGCTTCCGGCACTCGGCATCCTCGATGAGATGGCGCTATGGACACAAACGATCACGACGGATGCTGGAACCAAGATCATACCGGTTACGCTGTCCAATTTGCTGGTGGGCGTCACGATTGGCATTCTGACGTTCATCGCCGCGCGCAATTTGCCCGGTCTTCTGGAGTTTATGTTCCTGCAGAGGCTCTCAATTGAGCCTGGAACGCGCTACGCCATCACCGCCATCAGCCGGTACCTCATCGTGGCTGTTGGTCTTTTTATCGCCTTCCAGCGTATTGGTGCCGACTGGTCGCAAATGCAGTGGATTATCGCTGCACTCGGCGTCGGCGTTGGATTTGGTCTGCAAGAGATCGTGGCGAACTTCGTCTCGGGGTTGATCATCCTGTTTGAGCGGCCCGTGCGCGTGGGCGACACGGTGACCATTGGGGATCTCAGCGGCACGGTTTCGTGCATCCAGATTCGCGCAACAAGAATCACCGACTGGAATAACCACGAGATCCTTGTCCCCAACAAGTCTCTGATCACGGACAAGGTGGTGAACTGGACGCTAACCGAGCCCGTTACTCGCATTCTGATCAAGATCGGTATTGCTTATGGCTCTGATACGGCCCTCGCTCATAAGGTCATACTAGAGACCGTGAAGGCCAATCCACTCGTTCTTGAGGCGCCCCAACCCACCGTATTCTTCCTCGAGTTCGGTGACAGTTCGCTAAACTATGAGATCCGGGCATTCGTGGCGCAGCCCAATCATCGCTTGCTGGTCTTGCACGAACTGCATATGGCGCTTGATCGCGCAATGAGACAGCACAATATCGAGATCCCGTTCCCGCAGCGTGACCTCCATCTGAAACTCGGCGACTCAGCGGAAGTCTTGCAGGACAGATACCTCGACGCACTGCGCAAAAGGTATCCAGAGGCCGCCGAGTAATCGCTCATATGGGCTCGCTCAACTAACTGTTCAAATCAAAACCTACTGGTAGAGAGATGCAGCTGCGTCAGTCGTAGCCGGCGTGCTTCACGTGCGGCTTCGTTACGAAGATCTAGAGCGTCACTCGCGCCACACAACACTCGTGCGTGTTGTTCGCTGATCTGGATCGGCGTCGATGCAGACATCGACACCGAGGTCATTCCGGCTGCGACGCTCACCTACGTCTTCAACAAGAACCTGGCGGTGGAACTGTTCTGCTGTTTCGCCGGATCAGTTAGGATCTTGCAAAGAGGGCTATCGCGTACCGGCGAAGCAGTTTTTCGATCTCAAGCACGACGAAGAGGAGCAGTCCTGCCCCAAGAACGAGAAAGCCGTCCACCAGCGTCATCGGCCTCGTATCGAAGAGTGTGCGCATCACTGGCGTGTACGTAAATGCCAGTTGCAGGACAATGATACTGGCGACGCCCAGCAAAACCGCCCGCGTGCCGAACAATCCTTCAAGCGTAAGTGAGGTCATGCGCAGATAGCGTACGCTAAAGAGATAGAAGACCTCCATAACGACAATTGTGTTGACGACGATGGTTCGCGCTTCCGGGTCCGAGCGGCCGTTTTGCTCCGCCCAGCCGAATATGGCGAAGGCGATGATCGCAAACAGGATCGACACGAGCACGATGCGCCAGATGAGGAAGCCCGAGAGCAGTGGATCGCGCGCGATACGAGGTGGACGGCGCATGACGTCGGCTTCCGCCGGCTCAAAAGCCAGAACCAAGCCCAACGCCCCGACGGTCACGGTATTGATCCAAAGGATTTGCACCGGCGTGACGGGCAGCGTCCATCCGAGCAGGATGGCGGCCGCAATGATCAACGTCTCTCCTAAGCTGGTCGGCAAGGTCCAGGCGATGACTTTTATGAGATTGTCATAGACGATGCGCCCCTCGCGTACCGCCGCCACAATCGATGCGAAATTGTCATCGGCCAGCAACATGTCGGCGGCTTCCTTGGCAACCTCGGTGCCTTTCTCCCCCATGGCCACCCCGATATCGGCGCGCTTCAAGGCAGGCGCGTCATTGACACCGTCGCCGGTCATGGCGACCACGTTTCCGTCGGCTTGCAGGGCTTCGACAAGCTGGAGCTTGTTCAAAGGACTAGTGCGCGCAAAAACAGTCGTCACACGAGCGATGCGGCCCAGGGACTGCGCGTCTAGCTTATCGAGGCTATGGCCGGTGGCGACGCTATCAGCTTTCACAAGGCCAAGCTGACGAGCAATGGCCTGTGCCGTCGCCCGATGGTCTCCGGTGATCATTTTGACGCGGATACCTGCGTTGCCGCATTCGCGAACAGCCGCGATCGCCTCTTCACGTGGCGGATCGATGAGCCCAACGATCCCAAGCAGGACCAGGCCGTTATCATTGTGCACATCTGCAAAGTCCAGCTCCGTGGTTCCAGCCGGCATGGACTTCATGGCAAGCGCAACAACGCGGTGCCCTTCGCTGGCAAGCTGGTCGATAGTGCCGTTCCAATACCGCCGATCAATTGGCGTGTCCCCGGTTCGCCCGGCTTGGCGATCACACATCTCCAGGACGCGCTCTGGCGCGCCCTTCAGGACGATCAAGGTGCCATCCTCGCCGCTGCGATGCAGCGTCGCCATGTATCGATTTTGTGCCTCGAAAGGGATTTCGTCGAGACGCGCTCTCTGCTTGCGCATGGCGTCAGGGTCGTGACCGGCCTTTACCGCAAAAGCGACGAGCGCCCCTTCCATGGGGTCGCCTGCTACACTCCAAACGCCGTCGCGGTGGCGCAGACTCGCCTCGTTACACAAGAGCGCGGCCAGCGCGAGCCGCATGAGGGCCGGTTCACTCGCCGGATCGACGTCACGGCCGGCAATGCTGAAGCCGCCTTTGGGAGCATATCCGACGCCGCCGACATTATAGGTGGCCTCAGCGAGCACGGCGACGCGGACCGTCATTTCGTTCTTCGTCAGCGTGCCGGTTTTGTCGGAACAGATGACCGAGACTGAACCCAAAGTCTCCACGGCGGGCAGCCGCCGAATGATGGCGTTACGCAAAGCCATGCGCTGCACGCCGATCGCCAGCGTGATGGTCATGACCGCCGGTAGCCCTTCGGGGATCGCCGCCACCGCCATGCCGACCGCCGCCATGAATGCATCACCCAGCGTGTAGCTGCGGACGAACACTGCGAAGGCCACGGTCGCCGCACACAGTCCGAGGATCGCCACTGTCAGCTGCTTGGCAAACACATTCATCTGCCGGATGAGGGGTGTCACCAATTGTTCGACGCGGCCGAGCATCAGGCTGATGCGGCCGAGTTCGCTCGCCACTCCGGTCGCCACCACGATGCCCGTTCCCTGTCCCGCCGTAACCAGCGTTCCCGAGTAGGCCATCGCGTTTCGGTCTCCGAGCAATGCGTCCGCGGCAACGGGCTCAGTCGATTTATCGACCGCAACGGATTCGCCCGTCAGTGCGGCTTCGTCGATACGCAGGTTGCGCGCTTTCATGAGTCGGACGTCGGCGCTCACGCGGTCGCCCGGCTCTAAGATCAGCAGATCCCCTGGGACAAGATCTGCCGCGTTCACGGTGAGGCGGTGGCCTTCGCGAAGTACGGAGGCCTTTGGGCTAATCATCTTGCTAATGGCCTCGAGCGCCTTCTCCGCGCGGCCTTCCTGGATGTAGCCGATGATTGCGTTGAGTAGGACCACGAGCAGGATCACGGCTGTGTCGATCCCGTGGCCGAGCAGCGCGGTAATCACCGCCGAACCTAACAGTACGTAAATAAGGACATTGTCGAATTGAGCAAAAAAGCGTCGCAGTGCGCTCTTTCGCGCTGCCGCTGGAAGCACGTTGGGGCCATAACGCGTAAGACGGAGCGCCGCTTCCTTATGCGAGAGACCTTCTCTAGAAGCTGCGAGGTGGCCGGCGGCCTGCTCGGCCATCATGGCGTGCCAGGTGGGCTGCGGTGCGTCGCGGACACCCTTGCCGATGGGTTCGCGGCTCGCAGGTCCCCAGCCGATGCGGCGCAAATATGATTTCAGACCTCGATCGGACATTCGAACCATCAAGCAACGAAATTCCGCACTGCAAGGCACGCAGGCCAATTAGCGTGTCATGTGGGCATGGACAGAACGCTATACCCCAGCGGTGATTTTTGCCTCGAGTCAAAAGAAAATATCGGAGCGGCGCGGCAAATTGTTAATCGTCGAATGCCGGCCTGTAATGCTGGCGTGCTCATCGCTGTGAGGACCATCATGGCATAACCGGGGGAACATGTTCGATGTGTGGGATCAATCCCCGCGGACACGCCTCACATTTCGTTTCATTTCTGGATAGTTGTGGCTGCGTCCGCAGAAATTACCGGCTAGTGAGCGTACTGGACGGACGACTGACCGGCATAATATTGACAGTTGTGGTGAGGGTATCTATCCGCAATCCACTTGAGATAGCCCGTACCGATAAGCCTTATCCTTGAATTTCGAGGGCTGAACAGACCAGATCTTCGGCCGGTGCATGGCGGTATCTGGTCCCATCCGTCGGTGCAGCCATGTAATTCCAACGAGTTAGTCGCTCCCTTGTGCTCTATCCTATAATAAATCTGACACGTCATTGCCACATCGCTGAGAGAAAGTGAGGTCGTCTGAGAGATTTCGACACGCATCTTGCCGCAGGGTGTTAGCGTTTGATTAGAGGGTGAGGAGTCGGGATTGCCCATGTCGAATCGCGTTGGGCATCGGGTAAAGGTGGGGAAGCTTTCGGCGTCGAGATGACTAGGGGGGGATGCTATGGCATACCGAAAAAATCCGAAGTACGAGACTTCTTACGATGCTTCCGGTGACAAGGCGCTGACATGGTTTTTTGTCGGCCTCGGTTTCATCGCACTGGTCACCGCTCTTGTCGGTCAAATCGGCGGTGCGTAGCTTAGCGCTTTGATGAGCGCGCAAGCGCTGACTGTCCGACTGGGTGGCCGCGAATTTTGTCCGCGGCCAATCTGGTGTCGGCGTGCGGTTTGGTGTTCACCCGTAACTCAGACCTGTATGACAGAACGGTGGGGACGTCCATAAGGCACGTTCCCAACGCTCGGTATTGAACGCAGCCGGGCGCAATTCGCCTAGCCGCGTTCTCTGCGATCTTTTGAACCGCGTTCGTGTGTCTGCCGATGCTCAAGCCAACAGATCTTGCCCGTCATGGCTTGTGTCGACGTCTCACCCGTACGTCTAACTCGACGTCTAACTCGTCCGGGATCTGCTTTGGAGTTTGGCTATGAGCGTGTTCTTCAAATCCCTATTTGTGCTTGCCTTAGTGATAACAATTCTAGTGCTCTACGTCGTCGTGGAGGTTGTCCTGGCAATGGGTGCCTACATGTACCTGGCACTCAATCATGTTGAGACGTTCGGCACTCTTATTAGCTATTCGCGAGACGTCTTGAATTTGTTTGCCAACCAACTGGAGCAGTTCTCCCCTGAGCTTGCCAATCGCGCCTACACGACCTTGCTCGGAGAGCTTGGCCCCAAGTCGATCCTGCTGCTCTTAATCGGCCTTATTGTTGGTGCCCTGGGCAGGCTTATTAGTTGGTTCGTGCGGCGTTGGATTCATGATGCGCGACTGGGCCTGCCGAGCTCCATACGTTGACGTAAGTCAAAGTTCCCGCTTCATGTGCGCGGTTTGCAGAACCGGGCAGCGGCGACAATCATATTCGAAGATCGGCGGATCTTGTATTCAGCCCTTCGTCCCCGCTAGAAAGTCGAAGCGTTGCCAGGCCGACCCCACAAAGACATTTTGCCAGTCAGGTTATAAAGACCAAAGGTCAATAGGAAGACGATAAGGACAGCTTATTATAGCCGTGTGTGGCTAGG
The DNA here is from genome assembly GCA_030609245.1 of Hyphomicrobium sp. GTDB lineage: Bacteria > Pseudomonadota > Alphaproteobacteria > Rhizobiales > Hyphomicrobiaceae > Hyphomicrobium_A. The sequence continues at coordinate 4,227 of JAUWCP010000048.1, read as the reverse complement.
GTGAGTTTCATGTTCGCAAGATTTCTAATTCCTACATTAGCGTTGATCGTTGCTGCGCCTCTCGTGCTGGCTCCGGTCGCATCGCTGGCACAAGACGCTGCGTCTAAGCAAGATACGACACTCGAGAAGGAGGAGCTTGATCAGCTCCTCGCGCCAATAGCGCTCTATCCTGATGACCTTCTCTCCAACGTGCTGATGGCCTCGACCTATCCCTTGGAGGTCGTGCAGGCGGCGCGTTGGGTGAAGGAGCCGGCTAACGCGAAGCTAAAGGGCGATGCCCTAGAGAAGGCGCTTGAGAAGAAGGACTGGGAGCCCAGCGTCAAGTCGCTCACGCCGTTCCCTGAAGTCTTGGAAATGATGAGCGAGCAGCTCGAATGGACGCAGAAGCTCGGCGACGCGGTTCTCGCGAATGAAGCCGACGTTATGGATCAGATCCAATACCTGCGGGACAAGGCTGACGAGGCGGGAAATCTCGAAAGCAACAAGCAGCAGACGGTCACAAAGAAGAGCTCCGGCTCGGGCAGTCGAAAGTACATCTATATCGAACCGGCAAGCCCCGAAGTCGTCTACGTGCCGGTATATGAGCCGACCGTTGTCTACGGGTCGTGGTGGTATCCAGCCTATCCGCCGTACTATTGGCCGCCGTGGCGGGGCGGCGCGTTCGTGCGCGGCTTTTTCTGGGGGGTGGGTGCCGCCATCATTCCGCCCCTCTGGGGCTGGGGCAACTGCAACTGGGGCGGCCGGTACATCAATATCAACGTCAACAAATACAACAGGATCAACGTCAACCAGCCAAAGATCACGTCGAACAAATGGAAGCACAACGCCTACCACCGCAGAGGCGTCAAATATAACAACAACAAGGTGCGACAGAAGTATGCCAAAAATGACATTCGAGCCGGCCAGAGAAAGCGGCTCGACTATCGGGGTCACGGCGGCAAGCAGGTTCTGAAGCCAGACGGGGATCGCCGGCCCGGAGCACGTCCAAAACCAGGTGAACGGCCGACGGCTGGTGGTGACAAGCGACCAGGTGGTAGCCCGAAAGCCGGTGATCGAAAGCCCGGCGATCGACCGAGCGCATCCAAGCGTCCAAAGCCTGACAAGCGACCCTCGACCGGTGCCGAGAAGCGTCCCTCGAAGACGGCAAAGAAGCGGCCTTCAACTGGCTCCAAGAAACGGCCATCATCGGGTTCCAAGAAACGGAAGAGCAACCACGCCTTCTCCAAACCGAGAAAGGGGTCCTCGGCACGCAAGCACGCAAGCCGTGGACGATCGAGCATGAAGGGGCGCGGTGGCGGCGGGCGTCGTGGTGGCGGCGGCGGCCGGCGTGGCGGGGGCCGCAGGCGCTAGTGTCCTGCCAACCCAAGACCGGATCTTGAAAGTGATCAACGTTGAAGCTGGTGTTTTGTCGAGGCGACTATGACCCTGTCTTTCCAATTTGTTCAGCCTGATCGAATGTCAAGATTGCGTCAGCTCGCTTGGTTGAGTGCGGTATTTGCCGGGCTGACAATCGCCTCAAGCGCTGCAGCCCAACAAAGCTACAAAACGCCAGTTGAGGCCGTTACCGCGCTCGTAGAGGCGGCAAGATCGGGCAGTACTGAGACGCTTCTCGCTATACTCGGACCCGATAGCGAGGACATTGTGTCGTCTGGCGATGACGTTGCTGACGCCGCCGGGCGAGAAAGGTTCATCGAGGCCTACGATGAAAAATACGCGGTGGAATCGGAAAGTGATGACGAGGCCGTTCTGATCCTCGGCGAGGATGAGTGGCCATTCCCGATCCCGCTTGTTCGCGAGAACGACATGTGGATATTTGATGCCGAGGCCGGTCGTGATGAGATTCTCGCGAGGCGTATTGGCCGCAACGAGCTCAGTGTTATTCAGGCTACTCTCGCATACGTCGACGCGCAGAATGATTACGCGGAGGCAGCGCGCACAAACGACGGGATTGCGGTCTATGCGCAGAGGATTGTGAGCCAACCCGGCAAAAAGGACGGACTCTATTGGCCGGCAGAACTGGGTGGAGAGAGCCCGCTTGGCGACCTCGTCGCCAAAGCCAGTGCAGCAGGCTATAGCGTCGGCGAAGATCGCGCGCCCTTCCATGGTTACTATTACAAGGTTCTGACACGGCAGGGCGCCTCAGCAGCTGGCGGTGCCTACGACTATGTCGCTGGAGATAGGATGATAGGGGGCTTCGCTCTCGTGGCCTATCCGGCCGAGTATGAGAACTCAGGCGTCATGACTTTCCTCGTCAATCACGAGGGTATCGTGTTTCAGAAGGACTTAGGTTCGCAAACGAGCGAAATCGCCGAAGGCATCACCGAATTCGATCCGGACGACACCTGGAAACGAGCGGAGGCAAAAGCTCCGGCGCAATAGGCGCCGCGAGCCTCCAGCACCTGAAGGCGCGGGACTGCTGTGCAACTGCATTCCGGCGCCGGAAAGCGCGATATGTTTGAAGATCCGCTGTTTTGGGTATTCGTTCTTCCCGGGCTGCTGTTAGGCGCATATGCGCAGTCGCGCATCAAAATGAACGTTGCGAAATATTCTCGGGTCGCAACAGATGGCGGCATTACCGGGGCCCAAGTGGCGCGCCGGTTGCTGGACTCACAAGGCCTCCAGAACGTTGCCGTTGAGTCGACACCAGGGATGCTGAGCGATCATTACGATCCGCGTTCCAAGACACTGCGACTGAGCCAAGAGGTGTATTTTACGCCGAGCGTTGCCGCAGCGGGAATAGCCGCTCATGAGGCCGGACATGCCTTGCAGGACGCGGTGGACTACTTCCCCTTGGAGGTGAGAACGTACATCGTGCCGGCTGTGCAACTAGCGTCGAAGGTTGCCCCGTGGCTGTTTATTGGTGGGATAATTTTGGGCCTTCCCACTCTTGCCTGGTCCGGCGTCATTCTCTTCGGGTCGTCCTTTATCTTCTCTCTAATCACATTGCCGGTGGAGTTCGATGCCAGTTCTAGGGCGCAAGAATTGCTCGTCAGTCATGGCATTATCCGCGGCAAGGAACAGATAACCGGGGTTGAGAAGGTATTGGGGGCGGCAGCTTGGACGTATGTGGCAGCAGCGGTGTCTGCGATCGGTAGCTGGCTATTCTACGTCTTCGTCCTGCTTTCGCAGGTGCGCTCCGCCGCGAGTCACAAGTGACTACAGTTTCATTCTTGCGGGTCTTTGACCTTGTTGGATGGTGCAAGTCTCGGCGAATGGAAACTGCGACGCTCCGATAGCTGACCTGCGAGATCGCTAAGCGCCAGAACCGACATCCGATTGCAGCGAGGGGAAATTCTCGCCTCGCGTTCTGAAACTATCGCACTTGCCGGCTTCGAGATTTCTAAGACAACGGCGCTGAACGCGCAGTCGTAGCCCACCACGGCGCCCTGCAGGTGTTTATGGCTCCATTCACACGAGGCCCGGATCATTGGCAGGAGATCGCGGCCTATATCTGTGAGCGAGTATTCCACTCGGGGCGGGATCTCGCGAAATAGCTTGCGACGAACGATGCCGTCCGCTTGTAGCTCCCGGAGCTGATTGGCGAGCATCCTTTGGCTGCAACCGGGCAAGGAGCGAAGCAGCTCATTAAAACGCAAGGTCCGGACCAAAAGGAGGCACACAATCATGCTTTTCCATTTGCCGCCGATCTTCTTCAGCGCCGGCGCAACGGGGAAGACATCTACGAATTGCTCCTTTTGCTTTTTTTTTCTGGGCATCGCCAAATCCTTGAAAGTAGAAGTTTTGGTGCTGAGAGGGCGGGAGACGGCCAACCTAAACGAAGCCTCCTTGACCCAGCTGGCACTTGGCCTTTGTGAAAATTGTCAAACGCTGCGTTTTACTCTTTGGTATTTATGCTGTGTATCTGCCGAGCCGCCACCCTGCTGCAAGGAGCAATTCTCAGTCTTCGGTTCTGTGAAAAGCGCGCGCAACGGTTTCGAAATCAGGCTCGGTGCCCAGAATGTGCTTTTGGTTCCAGTCACATAATGCTCGAATCATTGGCAGGAGATCGCGGCCGATCTCAGTAAGCGAGTATTCGACTCTGGGCGGGATTTCGCCAAACAACTCGCGGCGAATGATCCCATCCATTTCCAATTCTCGGAGTTGAGTCGCGAGTACTTTTTGCGTGCAGCCCGGCAAGGATCGCAGCAATTCATTGAAACGCCAAGTGCCGAACAAGAGGCGACACACGACTCCCCCTTTCCACTTGCCGCGGAGTTTCTTGAGCGC
>JAUWCP010000196.1 GCA_030609245.1 Hyphomicrobium sp. | reverse complement strand
GCGCGGTAGCTCATGGCATGGCGGTAGGACACATCATTTGGCACGGTGATCTGTGACACATCGGGGTGCGCGAGAAGCGCGGCAGCCGTGTAGCGCTGCGGCCCGGAACCCAGTTCAATCGTCAGAACTCTTTCGTCGGCGTACCCGGTGGCTGCAGCGCAGACAGAGCCCGCCAGCGCGACGACAGCAAGTGCCGTTCTATTCGTCATCATGCAAATCCCCGGTTTCGCGCCCAATTGGCCGCCTGCGCTCCCAGATTTGTCCTTCAACAAGTCGGCGAGGCTTCGGCCGGCTGCGGCTTGATAGAGTAAATTGCGCCTTGCTTTGGAGGCCTGAAATGTTGACGCATCAAAAAAAGCCAATTGATGCATAAACATCATTTATTCTTGCCGCGTTTTCTATAAGATGTCGTCTTTCAATGGAGAAGGACATTCTTAGTGAATTGTCGTGGAATAATTTTCTTGGGGCTAACGCTGTTCTAGGAATCGCTCTCAATAAAAAGGACTGAACCAGCGTTTTTGTTGCGATGCGGACCCTATTCTGGAACAGTAGCGCTCAGATCGAAAGACGGCCTCTCAATTCTCGGCGGAGACACTCTTCGTGGCTGCACATTTTTTAGTGGTCGATGACCATCCACTTTTTCTCGAGGCACTCAAGCATGTGCTGCACGGTGCCTATCCGGACGCCGTTGTGCACGAGGCAACATCGATCAATTCGACGCACACCGCTTTCGAGTCACAGCAGAAGTTTGACCTCGTCCTGCTCGATCTTTCGCTGCCTGGGACGCATGGCCTAGACGGGCTCTTGGAGTTGAGAGTTCGATACCCGAAGCAGCCAATTGTCATCGTGTCGGCACTGGAGGACCCACGCATCGTGCATGAGGTGATGACCTGTGGTGCTGCGGGCTACATTTCAAAGTCGACGCGTGGCGCAGAGCTTAGAATTGCTATTCGAGACGTTCTGGCGGGCAACCTGGTCTTGCCGAATGGCTATCAGCCGGTCCAGACGGGGGCTTTGCCCACCAGCACGTCCGTGCTCACCCAGCGACTTGCCACGCTCACACCACAACAAGTGCGCGTGCTGCAGATGTTGCGCCAGGGGATGCTCAACAAGCAGATTGCCTATGAGCTTAGCGTCGGCGAGACAACGGTCAAGGCGCACGTCTCTGAGATACTGCGCAAGCTCAGGGTCTCCTCTCGCACGCAAGCAGTGATTGAGGTGGCCAAGACAGACTTTGAAGTGATCGTTGCGAATACGAAAGACCGGGGCGAGGAGCAACCATGAGGCGCTGGAGGTGCTCGGGACCGGTCGTTAGCTCGTGCGCTCTCTCACGCCAGGAGGTGCACCATTAATGCACGAAGCTCGGCGGGCTTGACTGGCTTAAGCAAGATTTCGCAACCAGCCGCATGCACTCTGTCCGCTATCATTGGCGCATGATCGGCAGTGACCACAACGGCTGGAAACTGGGGATCGAACTCGGATCGCAGGCGCTCTACAGCACTGAGGCCGCATTGGCCGTTGTTCAGGTGATAGTCGGCGAGCACGATATCCGGACGGAAGCCTTCGTCGATAAGCGAGTCAAGTGCAGCGAGATCGGGGACGGCGCGAGTCTCGCACGACCAGCGCTCCAGTAGCAACTGCATCGCATCGAGAACTGTCGCGTCGTTGTCGATGATGAGGATCTTTGTGCCGGAAAGACCGTAGGGATGGCCGTTTCCTGCCTTCGTATTTTCCATTGTGTGTGTATCGACGGTGGCAGCAAAGGGAGCGCTCACCATGAAAAGCGTTCCGTGCCCAACGCGCGAACAAATGCCGATGGGATGTTGAAGCGCGTCGCCCATGCGCTTCACGATCGAAAGCCCGAGGCCAAATCCGCCAATGTCCAGGCGGTGAGCGGCGGGGCCGCGCTGGAACTCTTCGAAGATCAACTGGCGCTCGGCTTGGGGGATTCCTGGCCCGGTATCCCAAACCTCGATGCGCACATTGGGCCCCCGCCGCCGTGCCGCGAGCAAGATGGCGCCCCGCTCGGTGTATTGCACGGCATTTGCCAGTAAATTCTGTAGGATCCGCCGCAGCATCATTGGATCGGACATGACGGCGAAGGCATTCCTCCGCCAAGTCAAATCAAGACCCTTTGAGCGCGCCAACGGACCGATATCGACCGCGAGAGAGGAGAAGAGCTGCTCGAGCGGGAGCGGTTGCAACGAAGGCGTGATGGCACCTGCCTCGAGCTTTGAAATGTCAAGAATGGACTTCAGAAGGTCCTCAATCGTTGTGAGTGCATGTTCGATACGATTGGCAAGCTTTTCATGGTCGGCCTCGCGTACGGTTTCGGCGAGCGCGCTCGCCGACAAGCGCGCGGCATGTAACGGCTGCAGTAGATCGTGACCGACAGCGGTGAAGAAGCGAGTCTTGAATCGGTTAGCCCGTTCAGCGGCGTCTCGCGCCGACATAAGCTCGTCATTGGTGCGCTCAAGGCTTGATAAGGCATTTTTCAGCTCTTCAGTTCTGACACGCACCTGTTCTTCAAGAGAGATCGCTGTCTGGAAAAGTGTGTAGGCGTTCGCCTGCTGGTCCATCGACTTTTCGACGCGATGCATGAGCGCCCTGTTGATTTTCGCGAGCTTAGCGACCTGCCGCTCGAGGCCTTCGATTTCCTTTATTGGCCGAGACGTGTCTAGCGGACCAGTCATTGCTAGCTTCTGCTTGGGCGTTGACCGAATGCAATTCCGGTCAACGTTTGGTTGAGATGCATGGCGTTGTACTGTTCGCCATAGGTATGGAAGCCAGCAACGGAGTATTTTCTATAGAGCGCATCCATTTTGTGGCGGATCTGGTGCGTTTCTGCGTCGAGGCGCCGAAGTATGCAGTCGAATCCGACAACAAGATCGATTCCTCCGAGCTTGGAGTTGAGATGCTCCAACATGTTCTCGGTCGAGTGCAGCATGTCCTGGGGCCTCGCGACCGTGAATACGAGGCCCTCATCGATGGCGCAGAAGAAGGAAAGGCTGCCATCCGCGTTCATGTTGCGGATCGAGCGGCAGTAATAATCGCCCCCAACTTTCACCACTAGCGGATGGGACGCGAAACTGAAGGGCCCTAGGTTTTCGGGCAAAAGACCGATGGCGGACGCATACTCCCGGGCGGCTGGTTCGGCATTAAGCTCGTGGACGATACGGTTTTCTGTATCTGCCGCAGTGACGACGAGCTTGATCGGCGTCGGCTCGAAATTCTGGGTCTTGAATACGTGGAAGGGAAAATCGGTTTCGATCATCAACAAGATCGCCGACCGTTGCAGTTCACGGCCGTTGTGAATGAGCGAGGTGCGCTGAAACGCGAGACCGTCGCCTGCTGATCCGCCGACGAGCTGGATATCTTCGAGCGCCCAATGGACTGCGGCGACGATCGTCTCTTCAGCGTTGGATAGGCCATCCACCAGCATGAGGGCAAACACGGCGTCCTTCAGCGGTCGCGTGGACGACGTGCAAACCTGCGATTTCAGCCGGCGCGCAGTTTCAGTGGCCTGCTCGACTCCGAACTGATCGATGTCGCTGATGACGTCGGCATATACCCGGAAGCCGTCATGCGGAAATGCAAGAAGAAGCACTCCGCCTTGCATCATTCCTAGAGGTGTGATCTCGCCGGCGGTCGAGCACCCAGAGAAAGGCACGCCAGGAAATGCCATCGCGATTTCGGCAGAGAGCTCCTCGGCATCGTGCTCGACGGAGAAGAAAGCGACGATGTATTGGAGATCGGTCGTGCCGATCCGGTTCTTCAGCTCGCCAACGGAATTGCGCGTTGAGCTGAGTGTGCTCGCCGCGACACGAATTCCACACGCGCTAACGGACGAAGAAGCTCGGGGCACAACTCTTTACCTTCCCTTCGCGGCTCATGTCCGCCTCAACGGGGGGCGCCAGCCTTATACTTCAAGGGCAAAGGCTGCCACAGGTAGAGCGCTGCGGCAAATATTAGTAAGCGCGCTTTCTTCCCGCTGATTTACGCCGTTAATCTAAACGATGGCCGATTAGCCCAAAAGCAGGGGATCGTTCGGCAGCAAGGGCCTCGCGAAGCGAATGCCGGCGGCGGCCTCGTCACACCAAACCACGATACCGGCAAACCGGCGACCACTCGGTAGCTCAACAAGCACAATGCTGTCGGGCACAAGTTGCGGTACGCGCTCCAGTCCCAAGCCACCTGCCGAGACGTCTCGGACAAATGCCTCGGAGGTCTTGCGATTGTGCCTGACGATGCACGGCTGGCAAAGCGTGCGTCTCGTCGATCGTCGACGCTGGGGGAGGTCGGGCAGGCGGATTTGCCCCTCGGGATCGAGGCAGGGCGAACCGCCATTTGCGGCTTCAGAGAGCAGTTTCGTCAGCACGTCGAAGTTCTGCGCGTATTGAGCAGAAAGCGTGCACACCACATCGTGATGCTGTTGCTGGAGCGCGGTTATCGCGTCCCGGCAGGCCTTTCGCCAGGAGTTGGTAAGCGACAACAGATGGAGCGTTGAAGCGCGCTCATCGCCGATTTGTCTTGCGTCGACAAAATAACGCTCAAGTACGATCGTGGCCGGGGCTAAATCGTAGAAGAAGTCGGAGATGACACCGGCGGTGTTTCCGTCAGGTTCGGACTCAATCATTTGATTGCGAAACGCGGTGACGATTGCTGGCTCTTGAGGCACATACGGCTTGAGTTTTTCTTCGCTGCGTTGGGCC
>JAUWCP010000361.1 GCA_030609245.1 Hyphomicrobium sp. | reverse complement strand
AAGGGTGCGCCATTTGACGACTGCATCGAGAATATTGATATCGGCGGCCCGGCTCTGATCCGCGCGGCGGCGAAGAACCACGCCGGAGTGACGGTCGTCGTCGAGGCCGCCGACTACGCGCGCGTTCTTGAGGAGATGGGAATGCACGGCGGAGCAACGACGCTCAAGTTGCGCAAAGAGCTTGCCGCCAAGGCCTACGCCCGCACGGGCGCATATGATGCCGCGATCAGCGAATGGTTTGCTGCGGAGCTCAACGACGACATGCCCGAGTGGCGCGCGTTTGGCGGGCGTCGCGCCGAGCCCCTACGTTACGGCGAGAATCCGCACCAGTCGGCCGCCTTCTACGCGTCGGGCGACAAACGCCCCGGCGTGTCGACCGCCGTGCAGCATCAAGGCAAGGAGCTGTCTTACAATAACCTAAACGACACGGACGCCGCCTTCGAGCTCGTGGCGGAGCTGGGAACCGAAACGCCCGCGGTTGCCATCATCAAGCACGCCAACCCGTGTGGTGTCGCAATGGCCGCCTCGATCAAGGAGGCTTATCTTAAGGCGCTCGCTTGCGATAGCGTCAGCGCGTTCGGCGGTATCATCGCGCTCAACGGCATGATCGACGCCGAAGCCGCAGAGGAAATAATCAAGATCTTTACCGAGGTCGTCATTGCACCAGATGCGACGCTAGAGGCCAAAGCGCTCTTCGCCGCAAAGAAGAACCTGCGCTTGTTGACGACCGGTGCTTTGCCCGATCCGCGCGCGCCCGGAGTGGCGGTGCGCTCGCTCTCAGGCGGTCTTCTTGTGCAGTCGCGCGATAATGGCGTCGTCGGGCCAGCCGACTTTAAGGTCGTTACCAAGCGCGCGCCGTCCGAGCAGGAGCTGGCCGATCTCGCCTTTGCCTTTAAGGTCGCTAAGCACGTCAAGTCGAATGCTATCGTTTATGCGAAAGACGGCGCGACTGTTGGCATCGGTGCGGGCCAAATGAGCCGCATAGACTCAACCCGCATTGCCGCTTCCAAGGCCGCCAACGCTGCTGAAGCAATGGGCGTGAGCGAACCGCTGACAAAGGGTTCGGTCGTCGCCTCTGATGCCTTCTTCCCGTTTGCGGACGGCCTATTGGCGGCTGCCGAAGCCGGTGCCACGGCGGTCATCCAGCCGGGCGGCTCCATGCGCGATGATGAGGTGATCCAGGCGGCCGATGACAAAGGTCTTGCCATGGTCTTCACCGGCAAGCGCCACTTTCGGCACTAGGTCATGGCGAGTAAGGCAGAGGTTAGCTTGCGTCCCGCCAGCCGGTCGGACTGGGACCTCATCCGCGGCTGGCTCGTGCGCGACGACATCCAGAATTGGTGGGGGCCCGCCTCAGCGACCGAGACCGAGGTCAACATGGCATTGCGAACGGAGCATAGCCTCTGCCGCATCATCGAAGCAGGCGGCGCGCCGGTCGGCTATGCACACGCGGTCGACGCCACTATTTGGGGCGATGACCTGCCCCAAGATCTCGCCCCCGGCACGTGGGATCTCGATCTATTC
>JAUWCP010000173.1 GCA_030609245.1 Hyphomicrobium sp. | reverse complement strand
TCCTGGCGCGGCGCGTCGTCAGCGGTCGTCTGCTCCGCGGCGGCTGGAATGTCCGTGTTGGACCCGGACTGCGCCGGAGCCTCGGGCATTGTCTCTGCGGGCGGTGTCTCTGCGGGCGTTGTCTCTGCGGCCTGTGTTCGCGCGCCTTTGGGAACGCGCGCCGGTGACGATGCGGCAGTCGCCGAGGTTGAGCGCTTTTCGCCTTTGGCTTTGCGCGGTACGCGCAGCTTCTTGGGCGCGGTGGAACGCAACGTGTTGCGCGTGCCGTTGGGACGACCGGTGCTGCGTCCCCTGAAGGGCTCCTCTATGGGCTCGCCGGTCTCGGGGTCCACATCGGCATCTTCGAATTGCAGCCCGTAGCGCACACTGGGATCGAAGAAGACGCGAATAGAGGCAAACGGCACGACAAGGCGCTCGGGGATGCCATCGAAGGTGAGCTTCACCTCGAAGCGGTCGTCTCGCACGATGAGATCCCAGAAACGGTGCTGCAGCACGACGGTCATTTCTTGGGGGTACTTTTGCTTCAGCCGCTTGGACAGAACCACGCCGGTGGCGGTGGTATCGAACGAAATGTAGAAGTGATGCTCGCCCGGCAGCCCGGACTTGGCGGTTTGGATGAGAACGGTGCGCACGAGGCCTCGCAAGGCGTCCTGGGCAAGGCTCTCGTAATCGATTGTCGGCTCAGCCGGCATCGCTCTGGCTTCTCATCTTCGGTCTCACGTGAGACGTCCCCGTTAATGGTCCCCGGCAAGGCCTGAGGCAAGTGGAGGGCTTCTGTTGCCCGGTGCCCTCCGAACCGCGCCTTACCCGGCTAAGGGCAAGGGCTTCATTTCAGGCTTTTCGCACTGCATTACGCAGCGAGAGCGGCCTCAGCATAGTTGTCATTTGCAACTATTCTGGTGGCCCGATGACGGCGGTACCATGCCGAGCAAAAGCTAAGTCCTTTACACCTTCGTCGATCCTATTTCGCCCCCATCAGATGCCCGCGCCGCGTAAGTGAGTGTGGTTTTTGGGCCATGCCTGGCTTAACCGCACGGGCATTTGGTGGAGGCGCCGGGTACCGCCCCCGGGTCCGATCGGCTTATTACGACCGCGTTTATCGCCATAGCCGGACGAATCCAGCACAATGAATATAATGGGATATCGCGAGAAAAAAAAGGCTGTCGCGGTGGTGCGGCGTTTAAAAGTCCGTTAACCGCCTAATCGCCTTCCCCTTCGGTCGTGATGTGCAGGATCTTGCCACAGTGCTTGCAATGGACCGCATCGGTGTCGTGGCGCACCAATCCGCAGTCCGGGCACTCGTAGTTGACGTGGGGGGGCCGGAAGATTGTCTGCACGAGCCGCAGGAAGAGGGCGACGCCGACCAGCAGGATGACGATCGACAAGATGCGCCCCGTCGTACCCTCCAGCGTGATGTCGCCAAAGCCCGTCGTGGTGAGCGCCGTAATCGTGAAATAGAGAGCGTCGATGTAGTTGGTGATCTTGGCGTTGGTGTGCACCTGCAAGACGTAGACGAGCGCCGTCATGATGAACACGAAGACGATGAGATTGACGATGGACTGGATCACCAACTCGTTGCGTTTGAAGAACGACGAATACGTGCGCAGGTCGGCGAGCACACGGTAGGAGCGAAGCACCCGGAGCGCCCGGAGCACGCGCAGGAACAGAAAGCTATCGAGGAAGACGGGGAGGAGGAGCGTGATGACAACGATAATGTCCGTCCATGTTGTGAGCTCCTTGAAGATCCGCCACGGGTGTTTGGCAATCCAGATGCGCGCCGTGAGATCAGCGATAATGACAAGCGCGATGAGGGCGTCGACCACGTAGATCCAAGTTTCTTGGGGCGCCACCGACGTCGCGATGAAGAAGACGACCGAGGCGATGTCGAAGGTGAGGAGTGCGAAACGAAAGATGCGGCTGCGCCGGCTTCGACCGTAGTAGAGGTCGTGTACAAACTGCTTGCTAAATTCCACGGTCTGCCTCATTCGAAGTCGTCGAAAGCGGTGGCGCAGTGCGTATCGGCGTCGGGCTGCATGAAACCGATATGCGCGATTGTTCTATACGCCGTTCACAAGAGAGAACGGACGCAAGCGGTGTCAACATTGAAATCCAATGTGCTGCGCGGGCGGTCGGGCGGCTGGGGTTGGGGGGAGCCATGAAAATGTTGGCGTCGCTGTTTCGAGGTCCGGTTGCCTACGTGCCGCGCTCGGGCTGGCCCGGATGGGCGGTATTGCTCGCCACAGCAGGGATATTCGTTCTTGCCGTCATCATCGGCACGCTCGCCGGGGTGGGTTACTATTACTACGCGTTCGCGGGCGGCGAAGTCGCGCAACAAGGCAGCACTGGCTTGCCGATACCGCAAATGCCCGTTGCGGTCGGGCTCGCGGTCCTGCAAATTTGCACCATCCTCTTCACGATCGCAGCCGCAGGCCTTTACCAGAGCGAGCGTAAGGCCGTTCTGGCTTTGGCGCCGCCCTCGGACGGTTGGCGCATCCTGCCGTGGGCGCTGCTTCCGCTATTTGTCGTCTCCGGGGTGTGGACAGCCATCGTGCTCTATCTGCAGCCCGATCTCCTCATCAACGACACGAAGCCAATTCAACAGCTTATTCAAAGTGATGCCCTCTGGCTGGTTCTCCTCGTCATCTGCATTGGGGCGCCGGTGTCGGAGGAGTTGCTGTTTCGCGGGTTCTTGTTCTCGGGGCTGTCGAAAACCTGGCTTGGTTTCATCGGAACGGCCGTCGTCACATCGCTGCTGTGGACCTCATTGCACGCGGGTTACTCGATTTTCGGGCTAGTCGAGGTGCTGGCGATGGGCCTTTATTTCTCCTGGCTTCTGGTGCGCACGGGCAGCGTGTGGGTGCCGATTTTCTGCCACGCCGCCAATAATACGCTGGCTTGCGTTGTCCTCTACTTTGTGACGCTGCCCTCTTGAGGCGGGGTGCCGGGCCGAGCGGAATCAACCTATATTTCTCCCCATGCGCCAGTATCTCGATCTCATGCGCCGGGTGCGCCAAGACGGTGTGCGTAAGGCTGACCGGACGGGCACGGGCACGCTGTCGGTCTTCGGTCACCAGATGCGCTTTGATTTGCGCGACGGCTTCCCGCTCGTGACGACAAAGAAGCTGCACGTAAAGTCGATCATCCACGAGCTCATCTGGTTTCTCGCAGGCGATACCAATACCGCCTACCTCAAGCGCCATGGTGTTCGTATCTGGGACGAGTGGGCCGACGAGCAGGGAGACTTAGGGCCCGTCTACGGCAAGCAGTGGCGCTCATGGACGGCGCCCGACGGAAGCACTATCGACCAAATCTCCGAAGTCGTAAGCGCATTGAAAAGCGATCCCAACAGCCGCCGCCTCATTGTTTCGGCATGGAACCCGTCTGACATCCCGCGCATGGCGCTTGCTCCCTGCCATTGCCTGTTCCAGTTTTACGTCGCGGACGGTCGGCTTTCTTGCCAAATGTACCAGCGCTCGGCCGATGTGTTCCTGGGCGTGCCGTTCAACATCGCTAGCTATGCGCTGCTGACAATGATGATGGCACAGGTGGCGGATCTGGAGCCCGGCGACTTCGTGCATACCTTCGGTGATGCGCACCTTTATTTGAACCATATGGAACAGGCCAACGCGCAGATTGAGCGCAAACCGCGACCGCTGCCATCTATGACGATCAACAAGGACGTGCGTTCGATCTTTGATTTCACCATCGATGATTTCCAACTCAACAATTACGATCCCCATCCCCACATCGCAGCGAAGGTAGCTGTATGAGCGATAGGCCTGTCGCGCTGGTCGTCGCCGTTGCAGACAACGGCGTCATCGGAGCGCGCGGCGGTCTGCCTTGGCACATTTCCTCCGATTTGAAGACATTTCGGCGCCTCACCATGAACAAGCCGCTCATCATGGGTCGCCGCACATTCCAGTCTCTCAAGAAGCCGCTCGATGGCCGCGATAACATCGTGGTCACGGGGAACAAGAGCTTTCGCCCCCCTGGCGCCCTCGTGGCCGCCAACTTTGAGACAGCGCTCGCACTCGCCCGGCGCTGCGCAGAGGCTCGAGGTATTGGGGCAGCCGACATCATGGTTATTGGCGGCACCCAGATCTTCGAGGCCGCGCTGCCGATGGCCCATCGCATCTACAAAACGGAAGTACACGGGCGGCCCGAGGGCGATGTTTTTTTCCCCGCGCTAGAACCCGCCGATTGGCAAGAAGTGGCGCGAACGCCCTTACCGAAAGGTCCGCGCGATGACTTTGCGACGACTTTTGTGGTGCTGGAGCGGATAGACCGGGACAGCGAGCCGCCCCTTCAGGCGCCTTGAAGCCTGAGCGGTGCAAACCAATCTTTGAAGCAAGTTTGCGCTTAGGGGATGCTCTGGCCTATAAGCGAGCACGCTCAAGCCCCGCCAAGGTTACGAGATTGGCCCCGCGCGGGTTCGACTTGGATGACCGGGCGGCCGGCGACCCTCACACACCCCTCAAGAATTGAAGGATCTCATACATGCCGTGGAATAATCAGAGTGGCGGCGGCGGTTGGAAAGGCGGCGGCAACGGCGGTGGGCCATGGGGCCAAGGACCGGCTGGCGGAGGGGGGCAGCCGCCTGATCTGGAAGAGATGCTCAAGCGGGGGCAGGACAAGGTCAAGCAGGTGATGCATGGCGGCGGCGTGCCGGGCCCGCTGCTGTTTCTGGTCGCTATTGTCGCTGGCGCGATTATCGCGTGGCAGGCGTTTACCTTCCGCGTCGATCCCGACGAGTTGGGCGTCGTCATGCGTTTTGGCGCGTACATTCGTCAGGACCCGCCGGGGCTTCATTTCAGGTGGCCCTATCCGATTGAAGAGGTGCGCCTACCGAAGGTGACGCGCCAAAACATCATCGAGATCGGCATGCGGACGGCGCCGGGCGGGCGCCCGGGAGCCCCTGTCCGCGACGAGCGCGCCGAAAGCCTAATGCTGACCGGCGACGAGAACATCGTCGATATCGACTTCGTTGTGTTCTGGCGCATCAAGGACGCGGAGAAGTATCTGTTCAAAATTCAAAACCCCGACATCACTGTGAAGGAAGTGGCCGAGAGCGCCATGCGCGAGGTCGTTGGGGAATCGGAAATTCAGCCGATCCTGACGGAGGATCGGCAGAAGACCGAACAGGATGTGCGCAAGCTGATGCAATTGACGCTGGACAACTACGGTGCCGGTATCCGCATCGATCAGGTGAAGTTGCAGAAGGTCGATCCGCCTTCC
>JAUWCP010000344.1 GCA_030609245.1 Hyphomicrobium sp. | reverse complement strand
CCTTCACGCTAGCGGTGATAGTGGGCTTTCTTCCAGGCGCGGTGTTGCTGGTTCCTGGAATCAAGGGGCTGTGGACTGGCCGAGCCGCTGCCCTACAACGTTTTCTCTTCGCTTGGCTCGTTGGCTATCTCGCCTACCTGGAGCTGATTGCAAGCAAGCCGGCGCTTTACACCGTGCAGGCGGTATTCCCGGCCGCGGCCGCAGCCGCAGCACTTGCGTTGGAACGCAATGGGCACCTTGAGCTTCCGCCTGGGATGCTAAGGCTGCCTTGGTGGCTCGTGCTTGCGGTGATGGCGGCGCTGCTCTCAGGCGTGCTGTGGATCGCTGGCGTACCGCCCAACGTCGGCATCGTGATTGGCGTGCTCATTGTCACGGCGATGATCACCTTGGCCGCGATCACCGCCAGCCAGAATCTCGTCGCGGCGTGGTTGGTTACCATCGTCGTCGGCTGTGCGTTGTTCGTCGGGTTCATGTTCGGTGCGGTTATGCCCCAATCCGAAAAGGCCTGGCCCGCGGAGCGTATTGCTGCTGCCATCGCACCACTGCAACGCTGCGTTTCCGGGCCGGTCAGAGTTGTCGGTTTCCGTGAGCCCAGCACCATTTTTACGCTCGGCCGGCAAAGCATCGTTGTCTTGCCAGACGAGATTGAAGATTGGCTTGCCGGTGGAGAGGGGGTCATCACCGTCGTTGAGGATCGATGGGATGCGGAGCTTCAAGCAGAACTGCTTGCCCGCGGGGCGGAGCTGGGGCGGCGCGTCGGCTGCGTGGAAGCCTTCAACATCATGCGTGGCTGCCCCTTGTCCTTCTCGATCTACGTTAGGGGGGAGGCAAAGCTCGACGCCTCCTGCGCTGTTGCTCCGGCCAACGTCTGCAAGCGGTCCGTTCCGCCGCCGCAGGACAATGTCGCAACATCGCGCTGCTATTGACGGCAATCGACCTGTTTACGCGCCGTTCCACGCCTTCAATCGGCCCCCCGAATCGCGCCATAGTAGCCTGTGCAAGTCGAACCGGGGAGCACATCCATGGTTGCGCGGAATTCTGGTAGCGAAGAGACCGGCGGGGCGCCGCGCGCGCGCGCGAAAAAGCGCGGTCCCTCCAAAGCGAGCTTCGACAAGAAGACGATCGCTCTTGTCTACGATTTCGACGGTACGCTCTCTCCGCGCCCTATGCAGGATTACGCCTTCCTGCCGCAGATTGGGCAGGACGCTCGCGCCTTCTGGAAAGAGTCCAACCGGCTGGCAAAAGAGCAGGGCGCTGATGCCCTCATCACCTACATGCACCTGCTCTACAAGAAGGCGAGCGAAGCCGGCGTGCGCATCGACCGCAAAGATCTCGTCGCGCAGGGGCGCAATGTCGAACTCTACCCCGGTGTCGAGAAATGGTTCGATGCCATCGGCGACTACATCAAGCTGCGCGCGGAGACGCACGGCGTAGCGTTGCGCCACTATCTCATCTCATCGGGGCTCACCGAGATCATCGAGGGCACGCGCATTTACAAACGCTTCCACAACGTGTTTGCGTCCGAGTACTGGTTCGAGGCCTACGATCTGCCCTACCCCAAGCGCGTCATCACCGACACCGGCAAGACGCAGTATCTGTTCCGCATCAACAAGGGCATCGAAGACCTGGGCGACAACATCAACCAGCACATGCCCGAAGATGCGCGCCCCATTCCCTTCGCCAACATGATCTATTTCGGCGACGGCGACACCGACGTGCCGTCGATGGCGGTGACGCGCAAGAACGGCGGGCACGCGGTTGCCGTTTATTCGCCGGGCAAGGCTAGAAGCAAGTGCGTTGATCTGTTCAAGGCCGGGCGCTGCGATTTCTTCGCGCCCGCCGACTATCGGCGCGGCTCAGAACTCTTCAAGCGCACGTGTTTGCTCATTGACCGCATCCTTGCGGACATCCGCGTGCAGGAGGAGATGTGGCGGTTGGGGCGGGGGGTGAAGTGAGGGTGGCAAGCTGATCATGTCGAAGACATGCTTCCAGCATGATGCTTACCCCATTCCCCTTGTCATCCCCTCGCCGTCATGGCGCTGCCATGCGGCGTAAAGAGGGACGAAGTTAGGACACCCC
>JAUWCP010000074.1 GCA_030609245.1 Hyphomicrobium sp. | reverse complement strand
CGCTCTTTTACAGCCTTGTATTCTTTTTCGGCTTCTTCTGGGTGCTCGCGGCGCGGAACGCCGAGGGATTGGCGTGGATAGAGGCCCGGACACGGGCCGGCGAATAAGTTAGAGTGCTGGTGGCGGAGACAGGCGGCAGGTGTATGAGCCCCGGCTGGACGTCATCAGATGGACAACCGTGCAGGGCATTCCCAATTAAGGGGCTACGCCGCGCGTTCGGGTTCGCTAATTCTTGAGAAGAGAGGGGGTGCGCATTGACGCGCTCCCTGATGGGGTAGATGAGTAACGGTCTTCTTTACATCGGTAGCTTTATCGTGCTTGCGCTCGCAGCGCTGTTCGCGGTTCCCCATTTCATTGACTGGAACGGATATCGCGGCGTTTTCGAGGAGGAGGCGACGCGTATTCTGGGCCGTCAGGTGCGCGTCGGTGGCAATGTCAACGTGCGCTTGCTGCCGGCGCCCTACGTGCGCTTCGACAAGCTACGTATTGCCGATATCACGGGCAATCTAGGCAAGCCCTTCTTCAGCGCCGACAGCTTCACGATGCGACTTTCGGTGCCGCCTCTACTGAAAGGCGTGCTGGAAGCCAATGAGGTCGAACTCAAGCGCCCGGTGGTACGTCTCGCCGTTGATGCCCAAGGAACCGGCAACTGGCGCCAGTTGAACATCGCGCCAGGTACACTGCCTTTCGTGCCAGCCGATGTAGCCCTCCAATCGGTCAAGATCGTTGACGGCATGGTGGTCTTCCATGGAACCAAGGGCGTTGGCTTTGCTCGGTTGGACGGTTTGAACGGCGAGTTCAAAGCCGACTCCTTGAATGGGCCCTTCTCGTTCAAAGGAAATATGGAGTGGAAGGGGAAGGAGCGAGAGGTCCGTGTCGTCACTGGCAGCGTGGATTCCGAAGACGGCATTCGCTTCAAGGCGTCGGTGCGCGACAGCGCCAAGCGAGGCAGCACCTATTCCGTCAATGGCCGCTTCTCCGATCTCAAAGGCCAACCACGCCTAGAAGGAGAGATTACGGCTAAGCTCCAGCTCGACCCGGCACAGATGCCTAAAGCACAGGCAGAAGACGGTGTGATGCCCCTACGGCAGGCTGAGGCGCCGCTCGTCGATTTCAAGGCCAACATCGTCGGCGATGCCAAGAGACTGGAACTCGACGACATTAGCATCTCATTCGAAAGTGTCGGGCAGCCGCAGCTTATCGTAGGTGCCGCGCAAGCGACGTGGGAGGATGCGCTCAGCATCGATCTAAACCTATCCTCACGTTGGCTCGATCTCGACAGGATTGCCGTATCGAGCGCTTCGCAAAGCCCCTTCGATACCGCGCGTGATTTCCTCTCGGCGCTCTTGCAAGCTCTGCCGATAGAAGCGGATAGCAAGCTCCGGTTTGATCTCGACCAGGCGAACCTCGGCGGTGAGGCCGTCAGTGGGATTAGACTCGAGGTGGCTCGCTCGAAGGGTATGCTGCTCGTGAAGGATTTGCGCGCCAACCTGCCGGGCGGCGCCAGGCTCGCCCTCGACGGCACCGTGGCCGACGTGGAAAAGGCCCGCGGTTTTCAGGGTGAGATCGCCTTACGTGGTACCAGCCTGGCGCGCTTCCTCAACTGGGCGAGCAACGATCCAGCGATCGCCGAAGCAGTGCGCAACGAGGGGCCGTTCTCGGTGCAAGGCCGGCTCCGTTTGGGCAAATCGTCCATCGAATTGACAGATGTCGGCGCCGAGATCGGTGGGACGCCACTCAGTGGCGAGGTGCGCTACAGTACCGGCGAGCGCACGCGCCTCGCCGTCGTACTTGAAGGACACGAAATTGATGCAAGCCAGCTTTGGCCGGGATCCGTGGGCTATCTGAAGGGCATGCTTTTCGCGTCTGCGCCCGACGATGCCGCGAAAGGTGAGACGGAAGATGCCGGCGGGCCGCACTGGCTTACCAGCTCCGAAATCGACATGACGCTGCGCGTAAAGGCAGGCAAGCTCCTGACGGGCGGTCCGCCTTTGCGCGACGTCGACATAGACGTCACGATCGATCAAGGCCGCCTGTTAATGTCCGCCGTGAAGTTCGTGACCGACGACGGCTTGGCATTCGAGCTGGAAGGCGATGTCGCAGATGTAGCGGGCAAGCCGCACGGGGTGCTGAGATGGGTCGTTGCGGCATCTGCGCCGTCAGCTGCCTCGACTTTCATCCGTCTGCTGGACCTGGCCGAAGACCACAACAACGTGGCCATGCGTCTCGCCGATCTGGCTCCGCTACGAATTGCCGGTACGATCGGTCTGGGGGATCGCAATGACGGTACTGCCGACATTTTCCTCGATGGTACTGCGCAGGGTGGGCGGGTCGTTGCAACCGCACGCCTCGACGGCGGTTTGCGCGACTGGCGCCATCAAGGTGTCGATTTCTCGGGATCCATCGACAGTCCACACGTTGCCCGGCTGCTCGCCAGCTTGAGCGGACGCGAGATAAATTCACTTTCACAAGCACGCGCTGGTGAGATCTTCTTCAAGGCCGTCGGCATGCCGAATAACGGTTTGCGTGCCATGGCGACGGTCAGAGCCCCCGGTCTCGCACTCGCCTACGAGGGAAAAATCGCGCTTCCGGCGGAGAGTTCAACCAAGCTCGACGGCGAGGTGCACTTGTCGTCGCGTGATCTGAGCAGCGTCCTGGCGCTCGCCGGTCTGGGTGACGGTCGCGGTCTACGGAGCACGACGATTGTCGGAAAACTTGCGGTCGTTTCCAGCGAACATGCCATTGAGTTCAAGCTGCACAAGCTGACAATCGGTGGCAGCAAGGTGGGCGGCAGCATCGCGCTGGCTTATCCCGACGACGGCCCAACGATCGTAACCTCCGAGCTGGACGTGGATCGGGCTTCGATTCCTGGTCTTCTCGCCGCGGTCGTTGATCGCGGCGCAGCGGCCGGGGTCGAAACCCTGCCGATCGAGCAAGTTGAAGGCGAGCCGGCTGCGGGCGGTAGAAGCATTTGGCCTGAGCTGCCCTTCGACTTCTCGGCCTTCAACGGAATCGAGGGAAAGCTTGCCATTAACTTTGGTACGCTGAGTCTCGAACAAGGCATGGCGATTAAGAAGGCTCGGCTTGAAGTGACGGTTTCTCCTGGGAAGGTTGACGTCACCAAGCTTGAGGGTAGCGCCTTGGGTGGAAAAGTGTTTGCTACGCTCGCAGTGGAACGAGCGGCTGGCGGCGCCAAGGTGGACGGCGACATCAAGCTGACGGGTGCGCATCTGGTGGGAGGCGCTTCGGGTGCGGGCAAGAATGCCAAAAATGCCACGACTTCTCTGTCGCTGGCATTTTCAGGACGTGCCTCAAGCCCGCGTGCGCTGATGACGGTGGCGACCGGTAACGGCGACATTACGCTGCCGGACGTGAGTATGCGTGCGCCCACACCGTTAGCCGTGATTGCCACGGCAGAGGGTGTGCTGAGCGGAAATGCTGGCGGAAGCGGAGAGGAGCTTAACAAGGCGTTTCAGGCGCAGCTTGCCGCCAGCGACGTTAAGGTTGGACCGCGCACGATTGCCATAGATATTGCCGATGGGGCTGCCAAGTTCGCGCCGGTCACGCTGCAAAGCGAAGCTGGGCTTACCACGGTCATAACAACGGTCGATCTCGCCTCGCTCGTCGTGGACAGCTCGTGGCAGGTGGAGCCGAGAGCGCCCGACGTTGCACGGCCCGATTTGCCTCGAAAGGGCGCACTTCCCGGTATTAACATCGTTTATGTCGGGCCACTCAAGGATGCATGGTCCCTCAAGCCTCGCATCACGTCTGGGCAGCTGGAGCGTGAGCTGGCGATCCGCAGGATGGAGCTCGACGCAGAGCAACTCGAGCGGTTGCACGAGCGCGATGCAGAAAGAGCACGAGAGGCGGAGGAGCGGCGAAGGGCATTTGAAGCCGAACGCGCCGCCACAGCCGCCGCAGAAGCTGCCGCCGAAGCTGTGCCTGAGCCCGAACCGGTCGTTCCGCCAATATGGACAGTTGTTCCGCCGGAGCCGTCACTCGGTACCCCTGGTTATGACAATGCAACGCCGGGGGCAGGGGCGGTCGATCCCCAATTATTGAACATTCCACCGATCGATGGCGAGGGCGTACAGACCGCCTCCCCTGTCACAGGCGAAGCGCCGCCAGATACGGCGGGCGAAACAGTTGAGCCTTCCGCTCCGACTTATCGGCGCAGACGTGCAGTACGCCGGGCCTTGCCGCCGGGAGACCAAATCAGGCGTTCGCTTCAAGGCACCAACTAATTTGTTAGCCTGTAGCTTACTGCGGCAAGCCGCCAGGCTGTCGCGCGCCGTTCTGTGAGCCGGCCGCCTGCTTGCGAAAATAGTCCAGCACCCAAACCCGCACCGCACTCGAAAGCCCTGCCTCGCCGCGCTCCGCGTCGATTGCTGCCACGAGCGCGGCAAGCGTGACGCGCTCGGCGGCTGCAGCTTGGCGTAACGCTTCCCAAAACGGTGCCTCAACCGAAATCGAGGTTCGGTGTCCCTTGATCGTGAACGAGCGTTTTACCGGGCGTGCCATCGCGAAATCTCATCGTCGCATGCTACTTGGGCCCGAGCATCTTTTTCGCATCGACGATCTCGTCGAATTCGGCCTCGCTCACGTAGC
The DNA here is from genome assembly GCA_030609245.1 of Hyphomicrobium sp. Taxonomy (GTDB): domain Bacteria; phylum Pseudomonadota; class Alphaproteobacteria; order Rhizobiales; family Hyphomicrobiaceae; genus Hyphomicrobium_A. Next base: position 5,216 of record JAUWCP010000074.1, on the reverse strand, counting down.
CGCCGCCGACGGCCTCCTCACGCAACGTGGTGCCCTTCTTGTGCGCCGTCCTGGCGATCTTGGCTGCGTTATCGTAGCCGATCTTGGGCGCCAGCGCCGTCACCAGCATGAGCGATCGCTCCAGCCCAGCCTTGATCATTTCTTCGCGTGGTTCGATGCCACTGACGCAGTTGTCCGTAAAGGAGAGTGAGACGTCGGCCAACAGCCGCACAGATTGAAGGAAATTGTAGGCCATAACCGGCCTAAACACATTGAGTTCGAAATGGCCTTGGCTGCCCGCGACTGTCACGGCTGTGTGGTTGCCGAAAATGTGCACGCACACCATCGTCACCGCCTCGCACTGGGTCGGATTGACCTTTCCCGGCATGATCGAGGAGCCCGGCTCGTTTTCAGGCAGACTGAGTTCGCCCAGGCCGGAGCGGGGCCCGGAGCCAAGAAGGCGGATATCGTTGGCGATCTTAAACAGCGATGTGGCAACGGCATTGATGGCGCCGTGCGTCATCACCATCGCATCGCTGGCGGCAAGAGCCTCGAACTTATTGGGTGCCGTCGTAAACGGCATTCCGGTGATCGCCGCGATACGTTCCGCGACCTGCTCGGCAAAGCCTTCCGGTGCATTGAGGCCGGTCCCCACGGCGGTGCCGCCTTGCGCCAGTTCCATCAGGTCGGGCAGCGTCGATTCAATGCGCCTGATGCCCTTTTCGATCTGATGGGCGTAGCCGGAGAATTCCTGGGCCAGCGTCAGCGGCGTTGCATCTTGTGTGTGCGTGCGGCCGATCTTGATGATATGGGGCCAGGCTTCCGCCTTGGCGTTCAACGCCGCGTGGAGATGGCGCAGGGCCGGCAGTAAACGGTTTTGTACTTCTTCGGCGCAGGCAACGTGCATGGCCGTTGGGTAGGTATCGTTCGACGACTGGCTCATGTTGACGTGATCGTTGGGATGCACCGGCTCCTTGGAGCCGATCTGGCCGCCCAGCAATTCGATCGCCCGGTTCGCGATCACCTCGTTGGCGTTCATGTTCGACTGTGTGCCTGAGCCCGTCTGCCAAACGACCAACGGAAAATGATCGTTGTGCTTGCCTTCGGTTACCTCTTGGGCTGCGGCCACAATCGCGTCGCCAATTTTCTTGTCGAGCTTGCCCAGCGACATGTTCGTCTCGGCGCAAGCGCGCTTGACGATGCCGAGCGCGCGCACGATGGGCAGCGGCTGCTTTTCCCAGCCGATCTTGAAATTGTCGATCGAACGCTGGGCCTGTGCGCCCCAGTACTTGTCGGCCGGCACTTCGATGGGGCCGAAGGTGTCGGTTTCAGTGCGGGATTTTTTCATCGCGGACGTCCGTGTGTGGCCTGGCTTGTGTGGTTGCAGGCCATAGCACGGGGCCCGGCCGCGCACCAAGGTGGTGCGGGCGGCAGGCGCGCGGGGAGGGGGTGGGGATAAGGTTTTGGGGGTGGGGCGGCTTTCAGAAGGCTTGGCCTGCCCAACTCAAGAACTCTTCAAAGCTCATGACGGAGAAGCCCTCTGTTGCCGCCATCTGTTCCCGCGCCCATCGCAAGGCGCCGGGTTTCCAGCCATCGCCTATGACGATCAAAATGGTTTCGCGCTCAGGATAATTGAGGCGCGCGTTGTGCCAGACATACGGCAGCTTCTCATCCACGGACCCTGGCCGCGATTGGCGCATGCCTTGGATCAGAATATCGCGATCCAGCTCCTTCGCCTTGAGCAGAAACTCGACGCGGGCGTCGTGTCCGTAGATGGAGCGATAAGGAACATTGCGCAGCGCCAGCCGGGCCACATGTTCATAATCTTGCTTGTTCTGAGCCCATTCGCTGTAAGGAACGACAACAAAGCCCTTGGCCTTCAGCACGCCCCTAATCGACGATTCAAACAGTTGCCCGCTTTCGTTGGCGTTTGACCCGCTGGTATCGGCCAAAGTGCTTGCTGCGGGGATAACCGCCACAAGGAACGCAAGGCAGAAGAACGCCACCCGTCTCATAAATACCTGTCCCCCAACAGACCATAAAATACCAATGCACTCGGGAACGGCGCACAGTGTTTATAGTCCGATTTTCCTTTTGGGAGGAAGCGCAGACGGCCCTTGATGAACTCCGTATGCGCCTTATGAGCCACCCAATCCTTCCACCAATTCGTGTCAACGCGAGCGGGAACGAGGGCAACAACGAGGCATCCCTTCTTGCTCTCCTCGTAGGCTTTTTTCATCCATTTGGAGATGGACGTCCCATACGGCGGGTTCATCCAGACCCGCCGGTAAGCGTGCCAGCTTTGCTCCAACCCGTCTTGCTTTTTCGTGAAATAGCGCGGGCACTTGCGATTTTCACGGGTCGCACAAACATCGAGCTGAAAGTCGAAGACGTGATCGAGGTGATCGAAAAAGTCCTGTGGTGTCGCCCATTCGACGGACTGAGAGGACGGGAAAAATTCTTTGACCATGCGGCCAATCTTATCGCGGGCGGCGAACGCGGGGGTAAGTGGGGGCGCAGGCGAGACTTTGCCTTGGAATGGGTGGCGGACCCGAAGTCGCCAAACCGCTCCACCGTTTCACACACGTCATCCCGCAGACAACCACGAATCAAGTGTTGGGGGCGCGCCGTTCCACACCCGCCACGTCATTCCCGCGTCCATGCGAAGCATGGCTCCGCCACGACGCGGGAATGACGGTGTGGGGAGCTGCGCGGGGAGGACGTTGGGGGGAGGTGAGGGGGGAGAAGGTGGATGTGGTGGCGGGCGGTTGCTTTGAAGCGAACCAATGAGGGGAGCAGACCAGCGACTAGGCGCATATATGCATCTAGTGACCTAACCCTTCATTTCTGCTTCGGTTTGCAACCTCGCCGCGAGGGTAAACAGCTTTCGCGGTGACTAAAAACTTCGCTGCACGCACTCACATTGGTGCGGTCATGGTTCTGCCAAGCAAAGAATGCCGAATCCAATTTCGTTCATGTGTCGCCGCGCTCGCCTCATACGAGGGGAGACGCAAGGCGAATTTGCCATTCACATGGGTGTGGATCAAGCAACCGTATCACGCTGGGAAAGAACAATAGGCGAGCCGACTTCCTCTAACCTTGCTGAGATCCGCGGGATTATGACCGCCGCTGAGCCGTGCCACTCGCGTGCGTATATTGAGGCGGCACCGACCTACAAATGGGTCGGCCGCATGGATGATTTCTCGGTCCGCGTGATGATTTCGAAAGGATTGGCCGAGTGGATCGGCTGCACCTACGAAGAAATGATGGCGGCCCCCCGGACGCGATACTGGACAAAGCACGACCAGCGCGTGAACGATCTGGTGCAAGCCGACCGCAGATGGCTGCGCGGCGAAATTGCCTTTCTCGAAACCTGTCATCGTAGCTCCCATCCGGGCCAATGGTGGCACACGATAGCCGCCCCCATCGCAGACACGAACACTGTTCTCTGGGAGGGCATCCCCTCAGACAAACCCAACCAAAAATTCTGGGTCAAGCTCACGCCGTTCAAATATGCGGACGACGCTGCATGAACGTGCTGTGTTCGCAGCGATGCCCGCCATTGGATGGGATGCCCTCGTGACGCGCCAGCGAGCTAAGTCACAGAGTGTCGCGGGCAGCTTTTTCATGGGCCCTTTTTCATGGGCCCTTCTTCATGGGCCCCTCTTCATGGGCCCCTCGCGCCAAGCTGCTCAATCCGGCGCGTTGCACAGCGCAGAAGATCCTCGGAGCTGTCGGAGCGGCACTCAGAATTTAGCGACTCGACGCATATATGCATCTAGTGACCTAGCAACTAAGCTCTGTTTTAATTCAACGCCCCCCAACGGGGGTAACAGCTTTCGCGGTGAGGAGAGTGAGGACCAATCGCCCAATCCCCTTGAGAAGACGATTGGCCCTCCACAGCAGATCACGACATCCCTCGAAACGATCTGCGTGGGCCTCCACGAAGTCAGCACGCTACGTATGATCGTCATACGGCATTCGACTTTTGTTCGCGCGCAAGCGGTGGCCCGGGCACATATTCCCCCTCCCGGGCATAGTGGCTAACTAAAGACGCTGGTCAGCACAGACCAGCGTCTTTCTTTTTTCTGCTCTCTCCCGTCATTCAAGCAAGCCTCGCTGCTCACCTGGATGTCTGCGATGTCTGCTTTTGGCACAAAATCCGTTCCAGCATTCGGACCTTCCACGACGGTCATCCGCAAACGGGAACTACCGCCAATTGGTATTGGAGCGTTGTTCCAGCCAGAAACCGAGTGGGCACATTGCGCAATCCATTGCGCCACGCGCCAGCAGCACGACGGCGGCGATTTCCTGTCGAGCGATTATCGGATTTCTCCTCCTTGTGGGTGTGGGCTTGCCGGTGTGAGTTGCGAGCTTCTGGAGGGCGGAACAATTTCATCGTACAATCTGTATCAACTCCAGATGCAAGGGAGAAATTCACCCATGATGCAGACAAGGTCGCGAGCCCGGCCGCTGCCCATCGGCAGGCTCTCCGAAAGAACCGGGGTCAATATCGAGACCATCCGGTATTACGAGCGTGCGGGGCTTCTGCCTGCGCCTGCACGCAGCGCGGGTAGGCACCGCTTGTACAATGAGACCCAAGTGCAGCGGTTGAGCTTCATTCGGCGCAGCCGTCAACTCGGCTTCTCGCTCAACGACGTTCGTGCGCTTCTTACTCTTGCTGATAGCGGTGATGCGGTCTGCTTCGACACGAAGGAATTGACGCTTCGTCATCTCGCAGACGTTCGCGGCAAGATCGCAAGCCTGAGAAAATTGGCAAGGGCGCTCAAAGAAATGACGGATACCTGCCAACCCGGCAATCAGCGCTCATGCCCCATACTCGATACACTTAACGTTAGCATCTGATTGGGCCATCACGTCGGGCTGCAACGCGGCGTCGCCCCGATCACGCAAATGTCCGTTTAAGGCACTTAGCGGACATCGACGCCGCCTCGGAGAATGTCTGCTCTCGGGGAGCAAAGCGGACACTTGCGTGGAGCCCGCCCCTCTATTCTTCGCACGGCTTCGCCATGACGCTTCGCATGGACGGCGGACCCGAAGTCGCCACACCGCCCACCGGTTCACACATGTCATCCCGGCACTTGTCCATGCGAAGCATGGCTGCGCCATGACGCCGGGATCCAAAGTGCAGCCGGGTGCAGCGCGTGCGGATGGATGGATCCCGGGGACAAGCCCCGGGGTGACAACGGTGGCTTTAGCACGCCCCATGCGGCTCC
>JAUWCP010000058.1 GCA_030609245.1 Hyphomicrobium sp. | reverse complement strand
GACTCATGACGTCGAGCTTGGTCACATCCCAGCCCGCATGACCAAGTGCGGAGAACAGATCTTTGGTGTGCAACACGCCGACAATGTTCTCAGGTTCATCCTTCCAAATCGGCACGCGCGTGTACTGGTTCTTCAGGAGTTCATCGACAATATCCTGCGGTGAGTCATCGGCATTCATGGTCTCCATTTTGGTGCGATGGACCATGATGTCGGCAACCTGCAAATCGCGCAGGTCGAGCACGCCGCCCAGCATGTCAGCATCGTACCGCGCAACTGCACCCCCCTTCGTTTGCAACTCAATCGTGCCACGAATTTCCTCATGTGCAGCAAGAATGTTCGCCTCTTGGTCAACTCTGGACGGCGTGAGCTTCAGGATCTGGCGAACGATGAACTCCACGGTTATCGTCAAGGGCTTCAGTACAACGATGAGCATCCCCATGACCGGCGCCACCGACAAAGAGATTCGGTCGGAAAACGCCAGGGCATACGTCTTGGGCAACACCTCGGCGAAAATCACGACGAGCGCCGTCATGATGACGGTCGCATAGGCGACCCCGAACTCGCCGAAGAGGCTGATCAGCAGACTCGTGGTTAGCGCAGAGGCGAGAATGTTGACCAGGTTGTTGCCAAGCAGCACCGTTCCGATGATGCGTTCCGGCGCGGCGAGCAGGTTATTGACCGCGCGTGCGCGCTGATTGCCTTCAAGCTCGAGCGCATGCATTCGCGCTCGGGAGACTGCGGTCAGCGCCGTCTCCGAACCCGAAAAGAACGCCGAAAGGACGAGGAGCAGCAGGATGGCTGCTAGAGTGAGAGTGATCTCGACAGACATGGTGCTTATGGGGTTTGTGTTTGCAGTTTGAGGTTGTGGGCGCACCGCAGGCCGGCGCGATCTTGCCGCCGCGGGCCGCCCGATGAAATAGACGTGGAGATTAGCATATATGCGCGCGCGGAAGGTTAGCGGCCCGCTCAGGCAGCGATTTCGCCCTCGAGAAACGTGCTGACGCGCTCAGGCGCCACGTCATGCGCGATGTAGGCTGAGCCGATACCGCGCGTCAAAATAAACGTGAGCTTGCCCTTGCGCACCTTTTTGTCCTGCCCCATGAGGCGGAGAAGTGCTGCCGCATCCGGCTTATCGCCGGGAATCTCGCCAACGCGCGTGGGTAGCCCCACTGCCTGGAAGTGCGCTGCAACGCGTTCGGCATCACCTCTTGAGCAAGACCCCAGCGCCTGGGAGAACCGGAACGCGACGCACATGCCGATCGCGATAGCTTCGCCATGCAACAGCCTGTCGGAATATCCGCACCATGCTTCGAACGCGTGTCCAAACGTATGGCCTAGGTTGAGGAGGGCGCGCTCGCCCTGCTCGGTTTCGTCGCGTCCGACGATCCCGGCTTTGGTCTTGACGCTCGTCTCGATGGCGTGCGTTAGCGGTTCGGCATCGAAGGCGAAGATCGGCTGCCAATTCTGCTCCAGCCAGGCAAAGAAATCCGCATCCCCCAACAGTCCGTACTTTGCCACCTCGGCATAACCGGCACGCATTTCACGTTCCGGCAGCGTTTTGAGGACATCCATGTCGGCGATGACGAGGCTTGGCTGATGAAACGCGCCAATGAGGTTCTTACCCTGTGGCGTGTCGATGCCCGTCTTACCGCCGACAGATGAGTCGACCTGCGCGAGCAGCGAGGTGGGGATTTGCACGAAGCGCACACCTCGGCGCAGGATCGCTGCAGCAAAACCTGCTAGGTCGCCGATCACCCCTCCGCCGAATGCGATAACAAGGTCGCCGCGCTCCAATCCCATTTCCAACAGGCGTTCACTCAAGGGCTCAAGCTCTCGAAAGCTCTTGGTCGCTTCACCCGGTTTCAAGACGATCGCGCCCACATACTCGCCGTCTTGGCGCAAGGACGCTTCAAGAGCATCAAGATGATATCGCGCAACGTTCTCATCGGTGACGACACCGCACTTGCCAGCGCCCAGCCGTGAAGCAATCAGTCCGCCCGACTGGCCAACGAGTCCGGACCCGATCAGCACATCATATGCCCTCTCCCCCAGCGGCACGGTTACCGTGCGCGCCGCTGCGAGGGATGGACTGCGGCTATGAGCACCTGTTGTCATCGAATACGACCTGAACGAAGGCGGGAATGTCGACATGCCAAGCGGCTCGCCGAAGAACCTGAAGAACCCTGGTCGCCTCCTCCTATCAAACCGCAGGCGGTGGGGCCACCCGTAGGGCTCGGGCGAGGCGTTCCAGGATGTCTACGACGATCGAGTCATGTGGCACGTCGCGGCTTTCAACCACGATGTCGGCCTTTGCATATACCGGATAGCGCGTATCCATCAGCTCGCGCATGACCGCCTCGGGATCGCCGGTCTTGAGCAGCGGGCGGTTGTCCCGCTTGGCCACGCGGCGCATCAGAACGGGAAGGTCGGCCTTTAGCCACACGGAGACGCCGCTTTCCGTGAACGCTTGGCGCGTCTCCTCGCACATGAACGCACCGCCGCCGGTTGCCAGGACTTGCGGGCCGGAACGCAATAGTCTCGCAATCACCTTGCGCTCACCGTCGCGAAAGTAGGCTTCACCATGCTCGGCGAAGATATCCTCGATGCTTTGGCCCGCCGCCTTCTCGATTTCCTCATCTGCATCGACGAACGGCAGAGCGAGTTTCGCAGCGAGTCTACGGCCAACCGCCGATTTGCCGCAGCCCATGAGCCCAACCATTACGATCGATTTTGCGCCCAACGAGGCCTTTATAGCGTTCAGGGATCGGGCTTCGCCCATTTTGCTTCTCTTCCGTTCGAGCCTCAGTCCATTTATGACCGGCAATCAGTGCTGATGCACACGTTCTCCCGAAGACTACCAGTGGAAACCTACGGGCCTGAGATAGCCACAAAGGCTTGCACCTCTGCCACAGAGCCAGAAAATCAGCTGGCGCGATAGGTTCCGAGTACTGTTGATTGCCATGCGGCGCAAGCCATATTGGCGCCAACATGAGATAGAGACTTGAACTAAGATTCGGGATAGCAGAAATGCCGAGCTTGTTTCGCTTTCTGGTGATTATTGGTGTAATCGGCGCCATCGTTACGGGCGGTCTATACATTCTATCGACCAAGTTCGAGCCCGAACCGCGCGCGGTCACCAAGGTCGTGCCCGGCGTCAAGATTCGCAAGGAGTGATCGGCTCGCGATACATGCTCAAGCCATCCTTAGCCTTCTCGCTGATCGCCACGCTTGCGCTCATACTTGGTGCGCAACCTGTGTCCTCACAGGATTGGAACCTGTTCAACCCCTTCGGCAAAACGGACGATAAACGCAAGGAGCGCGAGAAGGCATCGCCAGCCGACGCCGATCATAAGCGCAACTCCATCACATTTCAGCCGTTGAGCGAAGGCGCCAGCGCGGTCGAACGCATGGAACTCGCGCCGGTCATGGCCGAAGACGGCTCCGGCCTGCCGTTCGAGCTGTGGCGCGGCCTAGACGTGAGAACGCTGGAGACGCTGATCTCCGAGATTGAAATTCCGCCGCGTTCGCCTGCGCTCCACGGGCTATGGCTTCGTCTCATCACCTCGAATGTCCCCCCGCCCACCGGCGGCAAGACCGACCAGCACTTTATGGCCCTGCGTCTCGAAACGCTTTACCGGTCGGGGCTGCTGGAGGAAGCCTCGCGAGAGCTTTCGAAGATTCAAGCGGGGAGCCCTCTCGTTGCAACGCTCGCAGCGCGCAACGAGATCGGAATGGGAGAGAAGGAGCGCGGCTGTGCCACGGCGCGGAGCAGCGGACCGCTAACGGGAAACGCGCCTAAGTCTCTAAAAGGCCTGGCGGCTCTCATCTCAGGGTACTGTGCGGCCATTGACGGCGACACCGCCGGGGCCGGTTTGGCAGCCGAGCTTGCACGCGAAGAAGGCCTGCGAGACACAGGCGGCATTGCGGCACTCGACGCCGTGACGACTGGCACAAGACCGAAGATCCCCTCCGGGCAGCGAATTTCTCCTCTGGACTACCGACTCATCGAAGCGGCCGGCGGGACGATCGAAACCGCCGTTCTTTTGACGCATGCCGCGCCGTCCTTGCTGGCCGCGCTCGCCCTCGACGCCAACACGCCCCCGGCTCTCAAATTGTCGACTGCGGAAGCTGCAGCTCAGCTCAATGCCATCACCCCGGAAGACCTTGCTCGCATCTATCGCCAGCAAGCGGCGGCGCTCCAGGCACCGGGTGGGGCTGATCCGGCGGGGCTCAATCGCGCTCAGCTATTCGTTGCGGCGGAAGCTGAACGCGTGCCGTTGCGCAAGGTGCGCCTTATCCGCTCGTTCCTCGACGAGTCGCGCCGAGCGAGGCACTACCTGACGGCGTTGCGCATGATTGCTCCCGAATCCCAAAGCATCGCGGCGACACCCGAAGTCGGCGAGTATGCCGAAACGGGCATCGAGGTCGCGCTGGCGGCAGGCAATTATCAGCGAGCAAAGAGTTGGGCCAGGTTCGGTATGGCCGTAGGCGGCGCAGGAAGCGGCGATCTCAGCCACTGGCTTGCCCTGATCGATATTGCCGACAGCGAAGCGACATCGGATCGTGGCAGAAGTCTCGCTTACATCGAGGATTTGGCCGTGCGCGGACGGCTCGACCCAATACTCCTTCATCGGCTTGCCACCGTGCTCGATGCCCTAGAATACAACGTGCCAATTCCACTATGGGAGGCGGCCAGCCGCACGCCACAGCCCCCTGGCGGTTTCCTGCCCGAAACGGGGGTCCTCTCACAGCTGCAAGATGCCGCCAAAAAGAGAGAGTTTGGACGCACAGTTCTGCTAACGATGAAAACGCTGGGGCCCAACGGAGCGAGAGGAGCGCATATGATCGCGCTGGGCGATTCGATCCGCGCCTTGAAACGCGCCGGCCTCGAAGCGGACGCGCGCAAACTCGGTTTTGAAGCACTGTTTGCGAGTTGGCCGCGCACCTTCATCAATTAGGGCATCAATTCAACCTCGGGCAAGCCATGAGCACTGAGGAACAAACCATCGAAATGTTCCTTGAGATGCTGAGCGCCGAGCGCGGAGCTGCGGCGAACACCATCTCCGCATATCGCCGCGATCTTGAAGACTTCCGCAATTTCTTGCACCGCCGCGCCAGGTTGATTGCGGCCGCTGCGCCGCCGGACATTTCGGCCTACGTGGCGGAGGCCTCGGCAACCGGCTTAAAAGCGACATCGCTCGCCCGACGGCTCTCTGCCGTACGTCAGCTCTATAAGTTCCTCGTTGCGGAAGGTCAGGTGACGGCCGATCCCACACTCGGCCAGGCCGGACCGCGAAAAGAGCGCGCATTGCCCAAGACGCTCAACGTTGCCGAGGTGGATCGGCTTATCGAAACCGCGGCTCAACGCGCTGGCAAGGCAAAGGGCTTGGAGCGCCTGCGCGCGGTACGTTTGCATTGCTTGATCGAGATGCTCTATGCGACCGGCATGCGAGTGAGCGAACTCGTTTCTCTGCCGCGCGATGTACTCACCGGCGACACACGTGTGCTGACCATCAAAGGAAAAGGGGGACGGGAGCGCCTTGTGCCGTTGAACGGCAAGGCGCGGGCCGCACTAGAGCGTTATCTTCAGCTCGGCCGCGAGTCGAATGACGCTGTGGCAGCGACCGTCGCCACAAAATGGCTTTTCCCCTCTAAGAGCACCCAAGGACACCTTACGCGCCAGCGCTTTGCACAAGACCTTAAAAACCTTGCAGCAGAAGCGGGGCTCGATCCCGATCGCATAAGTCCGCATGTGCTGCGCCATGCTTTTGCGAGCCACCTCCTCGATCGCGGGGCTGATTTGCGTTCTGTCCAGCAGTTGCTAGGCCATGCGGACATTTCGACGACAGAGATCTACACGCATGTCCTCGAAGAGCGTCTGAAAAAGCTGGTGCATGAGCACCATCCCCTGGCCAAAAAGGGCTGAAGTATGCGCGCCAGGGGGCGGATCGGTTAATCCGTCGAACCTGTCGTTCTTGACAGGGCCGAAGTTGAAGAGCGATTGTGCAGCGCACATCTGCCCGTTTTTGTTGGTCACTGGTCACCCCAAATTGAGTCCCATGAGCACCGAACTGGATCGCCCCGCAGCTATCCGCACCTACCTCGACTTCGAGAAGCCGATAGCCGAGCTTGAGAGCAAGGTCGCCGAATTGCGCGCTATGGAGGGCAATGACCAGCCAATCTCGATTGGCGAGGAGATCAAAAAGCTGGAGCAAAAGGCACACGACGCGCTCAAGGACACCTACTCCAAGCTCACGCCCTGGCAAAAGACGCAAGTCGCACGTCATCCCGAGCGCCCCCACTACCTCGACTTCGTTGACGCATTGATCGAGGATTTCACTCCGCTTTCCGGCGACCGATACTTTGCAGAGGACGAGGCCATTATGGGCGGGCTGGGCCGATTCCGCAGCCGCACCGTTATGATCATTGGCCACGAGAAGGGCTCCGATACGGAAAGCCGTATCCGGCACAACTTCGGAATGGCTATGCCTGAGGGGTACCGTAAGGCCGTGCGGCTGATGGAGATGGCCGACCGGTTCGACGTGCCCGTCATCACGCTCATCGATACCGCGGGCGCTTATCCAGGCATAGCTGCCGAGGAGCGAGGGCAGGCGGAGGCCATCGCCCGCTCGACCGACTGCTGTCTTGCCATCGGCGTGCCACTCATCGCCGTTGTGATCGGTGAAGGCGGCTCGGGCGGCGCCGTGGCCATCGGGACCGCCAACCGCATCCTTATGCTCGAGCATTCGATTTATACGGTCGCCTCACCGGAAGCCGCAGCGTCTATCCTGTGGCGCGATTCGGCCAAGGCGATCGATGCGGCCACAAACATGAAGATAACCGCCCAAGACCTCGATCAGCTCGGCGTCATCGACGTCATCATCTCCGAGCCGACAGGGGGCGCGCATCGCGACCGCAAATCCATGATGAAGGCAACCGGGGACGCCATCGCTCGTGCGCTTTCTGAGTTTAATGGAAAGACCCCGGCGGACATCCGCAAGCAGCGCCACGATCGATTCATGCAAATCGGTCAAGCGCTTTGAATTTCTCGCTTTTTTAGGGCAAAGACCGTTCCTTCCCCGCCCCATTACCGTCCAACTCATCGCGATAATAGTTGCACAAGCGGCACAGGCGAATTGTCCTGTGGGAAGACGCTAGGCATTTATAAACGTTAACGATATCTTAGAGGGTATGAATCGATGGTAATCACCGTGCGCGAGGGGCACTGCGTATGCGTATGACCATCCTAGGCTCGATGTTTGGAGCTCGTTTTTGCGCCGCTGTGGCAGCCGTCACTGCGGCAATTGCTGTGGCTGGTTGCGGTAGCGCGTCTTTGATCCCCCCCTCCGAACAGCCACTCAGCAAGAACACCATGATGATGCTCGGCCGCAAGGGCATGGAGCGGAGCGCACCGATCTTCATACGCATCTTCAAGGAAGATTCCGAACTTGAAGTTTGGAAGGCGCGAGACGACGGCCGCTTCTATCACTTCAAGACGTATCCGATCTGCAATTGGTCCGGCAAAGTCGGTCCCAAGAAGGCCCTTGGCGATCGCCAAGCGCCGGAGGGCTTCTACCGGGTCACCGAAGAGCAGTTGAATCCGAACTCGAAATTCCACCTGGCATTCAACCTCGGCTATCCCAATGCCTATGACCGCTCCCGGAAGCGTACCGGGCAGTGGCTGATGGTGCACGGCGATTGCAAATCCGTTGGCTGCTACGCCATGACGGACGCGCTCATAGAAGAGATCTACGCGCTGGCGCGCGAGGCCTTCGCTGGCGGCCAGAAATCCTTCGAAGTTCATGCCTTCCCGTTCCGGATGACTTCGGAGAACTTGGCGCGCCACAGACGAAGCGAGCACTATGCGTTCTGGCGTACTTTGAAGCAGGGTTACGACTACTTCGAAACATACCGCCTGCCGCCGACGGTTGCGGTGTGCGAGCGCCGCTACGTTGTCAACGTGAAGCTGCCCACGAACCGCTCAATCCATGCGGAACGCGCCTGCCCGCACTTCCGTAAGCCGGCCGTGGAGCCCTTCACTCCGAGGCCATACGAGCAGCAGCTTGCTTGGGAGCGCATCACCGTCCCCGGGCCGAAAATGCGCAACGTTGCGAGTACGCAGACAGCAAAGAGAACTACCAACTCCGGCTTCGCCAAATCCTTCGGTCTGGGCGGCCCGATCACGGCGGACATCTTGTCCACCCTAGGGTTCTCCCAATAGCGCACTCATCGGTTTATGTTCGAATGCGCCTTGCACTTTCCGGCAGGCACGACGTTCGACCGGTGACATCGAGGACTTGTTATGACGGTGGCTAGCCGCAAGCGCCGCTCGCTCATTACGATAATCGTTCTAGGCGCGTTAACGGCCATTGTCGGGGGCGTCCTCACTCTTTATTGGCCAGAAATCTATGAAGCACTCGAGCACGAGGTGATACGGGCTGAGCGCTCAAAAAGGTCGTCGCTCGCTGTGGCTGGGCAAACGCTGCCGGGAACTCCGGATCTTGCAAATCTGCAGGGGCGGCTCGCATCGCAAAAACTGGACGCCGGCGCACCGGTTTTCATACGTATTTTCAAGCGCGATTTTGAACTGGAACTGTGGATGCTGCGCGATGGCCGCTTCCACCGCTTCGCAACCTACCCAATCTGCCTGTGGTCTGGCCATCTGGGGCCAAAGCACAAGGAAGGCGACCGCCAATCACCCGAAGGGTTCTACACGATCGACGCAAAGGCTCTCAATCCAGCGAGCAAGTATCACCGCTCCTTCAATCTTGGTTTCCCCAACACCTTCGACCGCGCACACAATCGCTCAGGGTCATTCTTGATGGTACACGGCGGCTGCGTATCTATCGGCTGCTATGCCATGACCGACGGGGTGATTGATGAGATTTGGACCCTGGTAACGGCTGCTCTCAAATCCGGCCAGGAACGGTTTCAGGTGCAGGTTTTTCCGTTCCGCATGACGGACCGCAACATGGCGCTCCACGCGCAAAGCGCTGACGCCCCGTTCTGGCAACAACTAAAACAGGGTCATGACCTTTTCGAAGAAGAACATCTGCCCCCGCGCGTGAGTGTCTGCCAAGGCCGCTATGTCTTCCAACACGCGCCAGCAAACAAGGATGGGAGTGCTGCGATCGCAGATAATTGCTCGGACGCTTCGGCCGGCAGTTGAGCGGGCGCATTCTCATCGTTGGTGGCTATGGCGCATTTGGCGCACATGTTGCGCAACGGCTTGCGCGCCAAACCAAACTCGAAATCATCATAGCGGGGCGGTCGGCTGAAAGGGCGGCGGCTTTTGCAAGCCGTCTCGCACGCACGGCAGATGCCACGATTTCGCATGCGGTCTTGGAGGCCACAAATGTTGGCGCTGCCGAGATCAAGGCGCTCGGCGCACACGTTACGATCAATGCGTCTGGTCCGTTTCAAGTCCAGAACAACTACCCGCTTGCACGCGCCTGCATTAAGGCCCGCAGCCATTACGTTGATCTGGCTGATGCCCGCGCGTTCGTCACAGGGATCAAAGTGCTCGACCAAGCCGCCCGCAAAGCGAAAGTTTGCGTCATCAGCGGGGCGAGTTCAGTGCCCGGTGTCTCGTCTGCGGTGGTATGCAAGTTCGCAGGCACTTTCAGGAGGCTGGACACAGTCGAGATCGGGATCTCGCCCGGCAATAGCTTCGATCCTGGCGAGGCAACGGCAACGTCGATCCTCAGACAACTCGGAAAGCCGTTCCCTCTGCGCCGGAACGGTCGAGAGGAAATCGCCTACGGTTGGCAGGGATTGCGCCGGCACTCCTTTCCCGAAATTGGCACGCGTTGGATGTGCGACGTCGAAGTCCCAGACCTCGACCTGTTACCAGCGCACTACCCGTCGCTGCAAACGGCGCGCTTTTCAGCCGGTGTCGAAGTAGGCCTTTTTCACCTGGGACTGTGGTCGCTCTCATGGTTTGTGCGTGCCGGCCTTGCGCGAAATCCTGCCGCTCTTGCTAAGCCGCTCCTTGCCGCCAAGCGGCGGCTTGGCGCGCTGGGCTCAGATCGCGGCGGGATGTTCGTGAGAATGCTGGGCACCGATAAGAAGGGCCAACACCAAGAGCTTAGCTGGCATCTCATCGCGCCCAGCGGGCATGGGCCATACGTACCGGGAATTGCAGCAGTGATTCTAGCCAGGCACCTCATCGCAGGCCAAGCGCCAGCTTCCGGAGCTCAGCCGTGCTTCGGATTAATTACGCTTTCGCAGTTCGAGGAAGAAGTTGCCGATCTCGACATCTCCTGCACACACGTTTGGCGCTAAGCGCGTCGACGCGGCTGCCTCGACTGGACTTAGCGCAAATGGCCTGTGTGCCAGTCGCAGCGCCGTTTTCGTGTGAGGCCCTGCTCAATCATGCGCACCGTGGCAGTGCTTATACTTCTTGCCCGAGCCGCAAGGGCACGAAGCATTGCGCGATACCTTACCCCACGTCGCCGGATCGTCGGGATTGATCGCCCCGCTCTTTTTTCGTGTTTGCAGCGGCGTGCGTTTCTCCGGCGGGAATTCGCCACGACTGCCCGCCTCGATGACGGCATCGGCAAGCTCCAGCTCATCCATGCCCGAGAATGGGTCTACGTGGTGGGCCTCCATGGGAGGCAACTCGGTCCGCTGCAGCTCCGGCTGCTCATCGGGCGGAGCGAGCTCGACGTGCATCAACTGACCCGTCACGGCTTCGCGCAAGCGCGTAAGCATGCTCTCGAACAGAACGAAAGCCTCGCTCTTATACTCGTTCAACGGGTCACGCTGTCCGTAGGCGCGGAAGCCAATGACTTGGCGCAGATGCTCAAGCGTGATGATATGCTCGCGCCATAGATGATCGAGCGTCTGCAGGAGCACCATTTTCTCTATCTGCAGTATGTTTTCAGCGCCCATCTCGCGCGCTTTTTCTTGCGCCTTTTCGTCGATTTTCTTGAAGAGACGTTCCTCAATCTCCTGATCGGCGATCCCCTCCTCCTCAGCCCACTCATCTATGGGGAGATCGAGGTCAAAGATTCCTGCGACGGCCTCCTTAAGCCCTTTGGTGTCCCATTGCTCGGCATAGGCCTTCTCAGGGATGTGCACGCGGACAAGCTCGTGTACGAGCTGATTGCGCAGATCCACAACGGTCTCCGACACATCCTCTTCGCCCATGATGTCGAGGCGCTGGTCAAAGATGACCTTGCGCTGGTCATTCATCACGTCGTCGTACTTGAGGATCTGCTTGCGCATGTCGAAGTTGCGCGC
>JAUWCP010000060.1 GCA_030609245.1 Hyphomicrobium sp. | reverse complement strand
TAGCTTCCTCAACTTTGAGCAGTTGGCTGAAGGTCTGGGGTTGAGCAGCTACGGCCTATCGGTTCTCAAGATCATTGGCGTCGACATCGTGTTGGCGGGGGACAACGCCGTTGTCATCGCGCTTGCGTGCCACACACTTCCCCCGCGCCAGCGTGTAGTAGGCATCATCCTCGGTGCCGCCGCGGCCGTCATCATGCGCATTGGGTTCACGCTGGTGGTCGGATCGCTGCTCGGCGTACCCATTCTGGCAATGGCCGGAGGCCTCGTTCTGTTCTGGATCGCCGTGAAGCTGCTCTTAGCAGAGGAGGCGAGTGAAGATAGCGTACGCAGTGGCGAGACCCTGTGGGACGCGGTGAAAACCATCGCCATCGCTGATGCTGTTATGAGTCTCGACAATATCCTTGCCATTGCCGGCGCGGCCAAAGGTGACTGGAGCCTGATTGTGATGGGGCTCCTGATCAGCATCCCGCTCGTTGTCGGCGGATCGACCCTCATCATGGCGCTGCTGTCGCGTTTCCCAATGCTTGTTTGGGGCGGAGCGGCGCTTTTGGGGTGGATCGCCGGCGAGCTCATCGCCGGTGAGAAGGTGCTGCAACCTTATGTGACGACGATCGCCGACAAGCTCGGTATCGACTTTCACACATTCGAACTTTGGTGCGCGATGGTTGGCGCTTCGTTCGTCATCGCAGTAGGACTTCTTGTCATGAGAGCACGAAGTGGTACGCATCGTGGTGGCCCGGACTAGCCTTCACGATGCATGATGCAGTGCGGCATCGCGTCTGCCCGCAAGTCGAGACTTGGCGCGCGCGGTTCAAGACGCCAATATCGGTGGGAGCGCGGCCCGCCGGCCCCTCGCCGTTCTATTCAATTGGTGCCGTCAATAAAGAGCGCTTTTGGGAGGAATAAGAACCGTGACCGTAAAGTCCGACATTGAGATTGCCCGTGCGGCAACGATGAAGCCGATTACCGAGGTAGCCGCCAAAGCCACAATTCCCGCCGAGGCGCTCGTACCGTTTGGGACGACAAAGGCCAAGGTTTTGTTCGACTACATCAACTCCCTGAAAGATAGGAAGGACGGCAAGCTCATCCTTGTCACCGCCATCAGTCCGACGCCGGCCGGCGAAGGTAAGACAACGACGACAGTGGGCTTGGGCGACGGGCTCAATCGCATCGGCAAGAAGGCGATGATGTGTCTGCGGGAGCCCTCGCTTGGACCCTGTTTCGGCGTCAAGGGCGGCGCGGCTGGCGGCGGCTACGCTCAGGTCGTGCCCATGGAGGATATCAATCTCCACTTTACCGGCGATTTCCACGCCATCACTTCAGCGCACAACTTGCTGTCAGCGATGGTGGACAACCACATCTATTGGGGCAACGGATTGGGATTGGACAGCCGGCGCGTGGCGTGGCGGCGCGTTCTCGATATGAACGATCGGGCGCTGCGCTCGATCGTCAATTCTCTGGGCGGTGTGGCCAATGGCTTCCCGCGTCAAGACGGATTCGACATTACTGTCGCTTCCGAGGTTATGGCCATCCTCTGCTTGTCACTCGACCTGAAGGATCTCGAGCGCCGCCTGGGCAATATCATCGTCGGCTACACGCGCGATAAGAAGCCGATCCGGGCGCGCGAGATCAAGGCTGACGGCGCCATGACCGTGCTGCTCAAAGACGCGCTGATGCCCAACCTGGTGCAGACGCTTGAGAACAACCCGGTCTTCATCCACGGCGGTCCCTTCGCCAACATTGCGCATGGTTGCAACTCGGTGCTCGCCACAAAGACAGCGCTCAAGCTCGCCGACTATGTGGTGACAGAAGCCGGCTTTGGAGCCGATCTGGGAGCCGAGAAATTTTTCAACATCAAGTGCCGCAAAGCGGGGCTTACGCCCGACGCCGTCGTGGTCGTTGCAACCGTGCGTGCTTTGAAGATGCACGGCGGCGTCGCCAAGGACGCTCTGAAGGACGAGAACGTGATGGCCGTGAGCAAGGGCTGCGAGAACCTCAAGCGGCACCTGGAGAACATCGCTAAGTTCGGCGTGCCGGCTGTCGTCGGCGTCAATCGTTTCATCAGCGACACGGATGCGGAAATTCAAGAGGTCATGAAGGTGGCCGAGAGCGTTGGCACCAAGGCCTTCATGTGCAACCACTGGGCCGAGGGTGGCGCCGGAACCGAGGCGTTAGCGCATCACATTGTGGAGGTCGTCGACAGCGGTAAGGCTGCCTTCAAGCCGCTCTACCCAGACGAGATGTCGCTGCGCGATAAGGTCAGGACGGTCGCGACCGAGATCTACGGTGCTTCCGACATTGCGTGCGATGCCTCTGTCGAAACCGCCTTTAAGGACCTGGAGGCGGCCGGCTTTGGAAACTTGCCCGTGTGCATGGCGAAGACTCAGTATTCGTTCTCGACCGATCCAAGTAAGCGCGGGGCGCCAACGGGTCACGTGGTGCCAGTGCGCGAACTTCGGTTGTCAGCCGGTGCTGAATTCATCGTTGTCATCACGGGCCAGATCATGACCATGCCCGGATTGCCGCGTGTGCCGGCGGCCGAATCCATAAAGATTAACGCTGAAGGTCAGATCGAAGGACTGTTCTAGAGTCTACTGACTATTCCGTTTTTGCTTGGGCTCGTCGCTTTGGGTGGCGCGTACCGTCTGCTAATCCCTTAGGCATCTGCTTGTTGCGCAGGCAGTGCACGATGTGACCTGCGTGCGTTAATGCTCCAATTTGTAGGCATCGGTACGTTGGCCTGCTAATCGCAGTGGCGAACTTCGTGTGTAAATCGTGAGGGCCTGTTGCGACAAGCATTCGACGAAATGAACGGCAATGGCGGGCAGGGCGTTCGATCGCCCTATTCTGCCTTTGCAGAGTGGCTTGGCACGCAAAAGCTTGAGGCTCTCAAGCGTAAGTCAGTCGAGGCCGAGACCCTCTTCCGTCGCACCGGCATAACGTTCTCCGTTTATGGCAGCGAGGACGCAGGCGAGCGGCTCATTCCCTTTGATATCATTCCGCGGATTCTGTCCGCATCTGAATGGCGGCGCCTCACGGTGGGCATTGAGCAACGCGTGCGTGCGCTCAATGCATTCATGTACGACATCTACCACCGCCAGGAGATCATCAAGGCCGGCCGCATCCCCGAGGAACTTGTCATTTCCAACAGTGCGTTCATACCCGAGATGGTGGGCGCAAAGCCGCCGCTTGGCATCTACAGTCACGTTATTGGCATCGACATCGTGCGCACGAGCGAGAAAGATTTCTTCGTACTGGAGGACAACACACGCACGCCGTCTGGCGTCTCCTACATGCTGGAGAATCGGGAAACGATGATGCACATGTTTCCCGATCTCTTTGCCAAGATCCGTGTCGCCTCCGTCGAGAACTATCCGGAGAATTTGCTAAAGACGCTGGAAAGCGTCGCCCCGCGCGATCTCGATCGCGAGCCGACGATCGCCCTTCTCACCCCCGGTCCTTTTAACAGCGCGTACTACGAGCATTCGTTTCTCGCTGATCAGATGGGCGTCGAGCTGGTCGAGGGCCAGGATCTCGTCGTTCTTGACGGCGTTCTGCAGATGAAGACGATACTCGGGCCGACGCAGGTCGACGTTCTGTATCGTCGCATTGACGATGAATTTCTCGACCCGTTGGTGTTTCGGCCCGATTCAGTTCTAGGAGTCTCCGGCCTCTTCGACCTCTACCGTGGGGGCCGCGTAACGATCGTCAACGCACCTGGTGCCGGCATTGCCGACGATAAGGCGATTTACAGTTACATCCCTGAGATCATCCAATTCTACACAGGCCGTGCGCCAATCCTGCAGAACGTGCCGACCTACAACTGTCGAAAAGCCGAAGACCTCGCCTACGTGTTGGAACACTTGCCTGAGTTAGTCATCAAAGAGGTTCATGGTTCTGGCGGCTACGGGATGCTCATCGGGCCTACGGCTTCAAAGGACGAAATCGATACATTCCGCATGAAGCTTCAAGCGCACCCGGATAACTATATTGCGCAGCCCACGCTGGCGCTTTCGACCTGCCCTACGCTGGTCGAAGCGGGCGTGGCGCCGCGGCACCTCGATTTGCGGCCTTTCGCGCTTTTCGGCGATCAGGTTCGCATTACTCCGGGCGGACTGACCCGTGTGGCTCTGAAACAGGGCTCACTCGTCGTTAATTCGAGCCAAGGTGGCGGCACAAAAGACACCTGGGTCTTGCAGGACTGATTGGAACAGGACGAAAACTGACGCGGCTATGCTGGGAAGAACTGCTAACGACCTCTATTGGCTCGCACGCTATGTTGAACGCGCGGAGAATATCGCGCGTTTGATCGAGGTCGGCTACCGCATCGCTCTTCTGCCGCGTGAAGGCGAGGGCTACAACGAAGAATGGCGCTATACGCTCGCGAGTGCCGGCTGCGCGGATGGCTACTTCGCCAAGCATGATAACCTCAACACCCGAGACGTGATCAACTACCTGCTGTTTGATTGCTCAAATCGTTCAAGTGTTCAGTCGTGCCTGAAGGCGGCCCGCCGCAGCGGCCGCGCCCAGCGTATCGCGTTGACGCGCGACATGTGGGAGGCGCTCAATGATGCTTGGATTGAGTTCTCCAACATCAAGCCCACCGACGTTACCGCTAACGAGCTACCAAAGATCCTCGATTGGATCCGATCGCGATCTGCACTTTATCGCGGTGCCATGCTCAACACGATCCTGCGCGACAGCACCTACTTCTTCAGTCAGATTGGTACGTTCTTGGAGCGTGCCGACAACACTGCACGCATCCTCGACGTGAAGTATTACGTGCTGTTGCCCGAGGTGGAGATGGTGGGCAGTGGCGTCGATAATGTGCAGTGGGGCGCTATTCTGCGCTCCGTTTCGGCCCATCGCAGCTATCGCTGGGTTTACAAGCAGAACTACCGCCCGTGGCGCATTGCGGAGTACCTCATCTTTCACAAGGCCATGCCGCGCTCTCTTGGCGCCTGTTACGATCACATCATGACTTCGCTTGATGGACTGGGTCAGAGCTGCGGTGCGCGATACACGTGCCATGAGACCGCTTTGGAGACCGCACACCTTCTCTCAGAAGGCGACATCGATGCTGTCTTTCGTTCGGGCCTGCATGAGTTCCTGCAGGACTTCATCACTCGCAACAACCGGTTCGGTTGCGAAGTCGCCGAAGCGTATCATTTCAACGGGTGAAGAAGGGATGTTGATACGGTGCTCATCTCGATTGATCATGTGACGCGATATTCTTTCGCCGTGCCAGTGCACTACAGTGTTCAGTGCCTGCGCTTAACGCCGCCCTCTTTCGAGGCCCAGCGTGTGGTGGACTGGAAGGTAGAAATGCCGAATATCGACAACGCGGTGTGTTTTCGCGACAGTTTTGGCAACACGGCCCAGCTTGTCTCCATTGCAGAGTCCTGCGGAGAGTTTTCGATCGTCGCCAAGGGCACGGTCGAGACAAACGAGAAATCTGGGTTCGTGCGCGGGTTGAGCGAAGTATCGCCCGCGCGCGTCTATAAGCGTGAGACGCCGAAGACGGCCGCCAACGATGCAATCCGCGACCTTTGCGCCAGCGTGCGTGCGAGGGACCCAATTGATCGCATGCATGTGTTGATGAATGCCGTGCGCGACAAAGTCGACTATGTCATCGGAGTGACGAATGCTCATACCAGCGCAGCAGAAGCGCTCAGCGATGGCCAGGGCGTATGCCAGGACCATGCCCATATTTTTATTTCGGCGGCCCGGGTCATGGGGGTGCCGGCCCGCTACGTAAATGGTTACTTTCTCACCGAGACGGACGAGCCATCTGAAGCCCACCATGCTTGGGCGGAAGCATATATCGAGGGGCTGGGTTGGCTCGGGTTCGATCCGGCCAATAGGATCTGTCCCACCGACCATTATGTCCGTCTTGCCTGTGGGCTAGATGCCGGATCTGCTGCTCCCATTAGGGGTACGCGCCGGGGAGGGACCGACGAGATGCTTGACGTTCTCGTCGAAGTCCAGCAGCAAAGCGCTCAGCAGTGACTCATTGCGTGCTAATCGTGGCCGAAGGGCTCCAATAACAGGTCGAGGGGATTGCGATGACCTATTGCGTCGCGATGCGACTGAATCGCGGTCTTGTGTTCGCCGCCGACACGCGCACGAACGCCGGCGTCGATAATATTGCACAATTTCGAAAGATTCACTTTTGGTGCGTGCCGGGCGATCGCGCAATCGTCTTGCTGGCAGCCGGCAATCTGTCGCTGACTCAGTCGGTCATCAGTCTTTTGAACGAGCAGTCGATCGACGCCGAATCGGACGCAACGACCATGCTGACGGTGCCGTCGATGTACCGCGCTGCACGATTCGTCGGCGATGCGGTGCGCGAGGTGCGTTCCCTTGACGGACCCACGGTTGAAGCGGCCAAGGCCAACTTTGCTGGGTCTTTTATCTTAGGGGGGCAGATCAAATCAGAACCTCCTCGCCTGTTCCAGATCTACGCGGAAGGCAACTTCATCGAGGCAACCGACGACACGCCCTATTTTCAGATCGGCGAGCACAAGTACGGCAAACCGATCCTCGACCGGGTGGCACAGCCGACCATGCGCTTGGGCGAGGCAGCAAAGCTCATCTTGCTGTCGTTCGATTCGACGCTGCGCTCCAACTTGTCGGTTGGAATGCCGATCGACGTTCTTATCTACGAGCGCGACAGTCTCGATTTGCGCCGCGAGGCCCGCATTGAACAGGACGACGAGTACTTCAAGAATCTCTCCGCATCCTGGTCGGAAGCGCTACGTGAGGCATTTGCCAAGATCGAGGAGTTCGATGTCTAACGCGGGTGTTGCGTTCTCGCGTTATTAAAGGGAAAAATGTGAGCGCCTATTGGCCGCAATTGCCATCAGGTAATCCAATCGGGTAGCCATCTACCGGTTGGGTAGGCTACGAGCCGGGGCACCCCGGCCACAACAAGAGAAGGCGGCCACGACCGGCCACCGATGGGGAGAACGCACTTGAATATCTGCATGATCGGTGCTGGCTACGTCGGACTCGTTTCTGCCGCCTGTTTTTCCGAGTTCGGCTGGAACGTCACCTGCGTTGACAAGGACAAGTCGCGGCTAGCGGAGCTAGAGTCGGGCAAGTCGCCAATCTATGAGCCTGGCCTTGACGATTTGTTAGCGCGCAACATGAGTGCCGAGCGCTTGGTTTTTACCGGCGATCTTGGGCCCGCCGTCAAGAATGCTGACATTGTTTTTCTTGCCGTTGGGACGCCGATGCGGCGCGGCGACGGCCACGCCGATTTGTCCTACGTTTACGCCGCGGTCGAGGAAGTAGCGGCCCATCTCGACGGGTTTACCGTGATTGTCACCAAGTCAACCGTGCCGGTCGGCACCAGTCGCGAGCTTGAGCGCCGCCTTTTGGCGGCGCGGCCGGACGGTGAGTTTGCCGTGTGCTCAAACCCGGAATTTCTGCGCGAGGGCTCCGCGATCCAAGACTTCACACATCCCGATCGCGTTCTCATAGGTACAGACGATGATCGCGCGCGCGAGGTGATGGCGGAGCTCTATCGCCCGCTTGCGCTGCGCAATGCGCCGGTCATGTTTGTCGGCCGCGAGTCGGCTGAACTTGCGAAGTATGCGGCGAACGGGTTCTTGGCGCTGAAGATAAGCTTCATCAACGAGATCGCAGATTTGTGCGAGGAACTGGGCGCCAACGTGCAAGAAGTCGCCTCCGCGATCGGCAAGGACGGCCGCATTGGTGACAAGTTTTTGCATCCCGGGCCAGGCTACGGCGGCTCATGTTTCCCTAAGGACGTCAACGCACTGATCCGCACCGCGCGCGAGGCCAAATCACCGGTCTCGATTGTCGAGCAAGTGCAGCGCGTCAACGACGAACGTAAAATTACGATGGCGCGGCGGATCGAGGCAGCGGCGGATGGTTCGATCAAGGGAAAGACGGTCGCAGTCCTGGGTGTCACCTTCAAACCCAATACCGACGACATGCGCGAGGCGCCGAGCCTCGTCATTGTGCCGATGCTGCAGGAGTTCGGAGCGACCGTCAGGGTCTACGATCCACAAGGACGCAGGCAAGCAGAGCCGCAGCTGCCAGACGTCACATGGTGCGAAAGCGCCCTCGATGCTGTGACCGACGCTGACGTTCTGGTCATTGTCACGGAATGGAACGAGTTTCGCGCGCTGGATTTGCACGCAGCAAAGGAGCGAATGTGCGGCAGCGTTCTCGTCGATTTGCGAAATGTGTTTCAGCCGGATGCGGCCGAAGCGGCCGGCTTTCGCTATAGCGGCATCGGCCGGTGAAAATTCATTGTGCGCCGTACTGCAGGAAGGTGCGGCGCACGCCTATCCTCGGTCGGTTGCATGAAGTGCGACAGCGCCGGGCACCTGCGATGGCTCCTAAGCGGATCTAGGGGCACCCATTAATTCCACCAACCGGCGCAATAAGCTTAACCGTTGCCGCGCGCTTGTGCCAAAGTGCGCTAGAGGCGGAATATGAATGTTTTGAGAACGAGGTTTTGCCGCTGCCACACAGGAAAGCGAGCAAGTCCGCGCTAGTTTTCTATCGCCGGAGATGAGGCCGCCAGCGGCCCAATTCGAAAGTAGGATAAGTTGGCAAGGCATTTCGCCCATAGCGACTGAATCGTAATAAGAAGGGCTGAAAGAGGTCCAGTACGCTGGGTGAACCAGTACGCCGGGTCAACAAGAGATGGCTCGCCAAGAGCCACATGGGAGCGCTCCAAGGATGCCCCAGCTGCAAACGCTTGCTGGTTATTTCTCCAGTTGGGCGGGCACACGTCCAGCCCGCTTGGCGATTGCTGCCACCGTCAGCGTTCTGGCGGACGTCAGTTTGGAGATCACCGATCTTCTGGCGAAAGGTGCACTTGCCGGTCCGCTGGGACGCGCTACGGGCAAACGTGGCGAAGTCGACGAGCAGAAAGAGATCGACGTTCTGACGAACGATCGCATTGTTGCGGCGCTTCGGGAGGCGCCGGTCGCAGCTGTTGCGTCTGAAGAGATGGATGGGCCTGTTCTGCTTAACGAAACGGCGCCGCTCCTGGTAGCGGTGGACCCGCTCGATGGCTCGTCCAATATCGACGCCAACGCCTCGGTCGGAATGGTCTTCACAGTCTTGCCTGCCTTGCAGCACAACGACGATCCGTCCGCTTTCTTGCAACCGGGCGTCAATCAGCTCGCCGGCGGCTTCTTCGTCTACGGGCCGCAGACCGTTCTGGTCGTGAGTGTAGGTGTGGGGACGCAGATCTTTACGCTCGACCGCCAGTCGGCGACGTATGTCTTGACGCACCCAAAGGTCAAGATTCCGCCGCGCACCAGTGAGTACGCCATCAACTGTTCCAACGCACGGCACTGGTACGAGCCGGTTAGGATGTATGTTGAGGACTGCAACCAGGGTAGGCAAGGCCTGCGCGGCCGCGACTTCAATATGCGATGGACGGGCTCACCTGTCGTTGATTTTTATCGAATCCTGTCGCGAGGCGGCATCTACCTTTATCCAGGTGATAAGCGGCGCGATTTTCGCCACGGACGGTTGCGGCTGATCTATGAGGTAAACCCGTTCGCGTGGGTCATCGAGCAGGCTGGCGGCGCAGCTTCTACCGGCCGCGAGCGCGTGCTCGAGATCGTGCCCCAGACTTTACACCAGCGTATGCCGTTGATCGCGGGCTCGTACGCGGAGGTCGATTACGTCTTGCGGCTACACGACGGGCGGCAGATTAAGGGTGAACGCTCGCCGTTGTTCAACCGCCGTGGTCTATTGAGGTTCTAGGCGCATAGTCTGCAAATTAAGAGCGACAAAGAGAGATCATGTCATCAAGGCATCCAATTATTTCTGTGACTGGCTCATCGGGAGCCGGTACGAGCTCAGTCCGGCAAACATTCGAGCAAATTTTCCGGCGCGAGCATATCAATGCCGCCTATATCGATGGCGATGCCTTTCATCGCTATGACCGGGCCGAGATGGAATGGGCGACCGCTGAGGCGATGAAGCAGGGCAACAACCACTTCTGTCACTTTGGTGAGGACGCAAATCTTTTAGAAGAGCTCGAGGACGTATTCCGAAGCTATAGCGAAAGCGGCATGGGGCGAACGCGTCACTACGTGCATGATAAGAAAAATGCGGAACGGCTCGGGGTACCCATTGGTACTTTTACGCCATGGGAAGACTTTCCGCGCGACACCGATCTTCTATTCTACGAGGGCTTGCATGGAACGGTGGTCACGGAGAACGTCAACGTGGCGCAGCACGCTGACCTCAAGATAGGTGTCGTGCCAGTGATCAACTTGGAGTGGATCCAGAAGATCATGCGCGACAAGTCGAAGCGCGGTTACTCCGTGGAAGCTGTCACGGATGTGATCTTGCGTAGAATGCCGGCCTACGTGAAGTACATCTGCCCGCAGTTCAGCCAAACCGACATCAACTTTCAGCGTGTGCCAACTGTCGACACGTCCAACCCGTTCGTCGCCCGGTGGATCCCGACAGCGGACGAATCCATGGTTGTGATCCGTTATCGTGATCCGCGCGGCATCGACTTTCCTTATCTGTTGTCGATGATCCAAATGAGCTTTATGTCGCGGGCAAATTCGATCGTCATTCCCGGCGGCATGCTCGATCTCGCCATGCAGCTCATCCTTACGCCGCACATCATGAAGCTCGTGAAACGCAAACGGCGGTCTGCATAGGGTCTCGCGGGATAGTTATTCATACGAAAGCTAAATTGTGGGCGGGGGAGACGCCTTGGCGTTGCTTGCGCTAAAGTCGTCCGGTGACGCAAAGCGATTCTCTACAGGAGCCCCGAATGGCCCGACCGATCATTGTCGCGCCCTCGATCCTTTCGGCTGACTTTGGCCGACTGAACGAGGAGATTGCTGCGGTTGAGGCCGCAGGCGCTGACTGGATCCACCTCGACGTGATGGATGGTCACTACGTTCCGAACATAACGTTTGGCCCGACACTCGTAAGGTGCATCCGCCCTGCAACGGCTAAGGTCTTCGACGTGCATTTGATGATAGCTCCCGTCGATCCGTATCTCGAAGCGTTCGCGCAAGCTGGTGCGGACTACATTACGATCCACGCCGAGGCGGGGCCTCATTTAGACCGTTCGCTGCAGGTGATCCGCGCGCT
>JAUWCP010000307.1 GCA_030609245.1 Hyphomicrobium sp. | reverse complement strand
TCGGCGCGCTTGGGGTCATCGGCGAACAACTGGCGCAGATGGGCGTCCTTAATCTTGGCCTGATGCGCGACAAGCGCCCTCCAGGTCGGGGTATCAATAAGTTCTCGGGACGCCATAGTCGGGCTCCTCTATGCCAGCGCCAGACACTTGGTCTCAATGGCCTTGAGCAAGTCCTGCCATGACTGGACAAAGGACTTCGCGCCATCGTCTTGAAGCTTCTGAGCCAGCGCCGCTACGTCGAACCCAGCTTTTTCATATTCGGCAAGCACCGCCGCGTAATCACCGCCGTCCGGCGACAGCACTCCCTCTACTGTGCCGTGATCGCCGAATGCGAGCAGCGTCTCGTCCGGCATCGTATTCACTGTATTGGGGGCAGCGAACGCCTGGACATACATCGTGTCCGGCGCCTTGGGGTCTTTGGTGCTGGTGCTGGCAAAAAGCAGGCGTTGCGGACGCGCGCCCAGCGACACCAGCCGCTGCCAACGGTCGGAATTCAACACATCGCGATAGGCCTTGTAGCACCCTTTGCCGACTGCAATTCCCAACTTGTCGCGCAGAGCATCGGGAACCTTATCCATGACCGCTTTGTCCCAGCGGCTGATGAAGACCGAAGCGACAGAGCGAACGTCCGGGCTTAGGCCCGCTTCCACGCGCCGCTCAAGGCCCTTCATGTAGGCATCGGCCGCGGCCGTGTACTGCGCGGCAGAGAACAGAAGCGTGACGTTCACGGTCACGCCCGAAAAGATCGCCTGCTCTATTGCCGGCAGGCCTTCTTTTGTGCCGGGGATCTTGATGAACAGGTTCGGCTTGTCGGCCTTTTTGTAAAGCCGCTTGGCCTCCGCGATCGTCGCGTCTGTATCATAGGCAAGCAACGGCGAGACTTCGAGCGATACCCAACCGTCGACGGTCGCGGTTTGCTGGTGCACAGGCAGGAACAGATCGGCCGCACGCGACAAGTCTTGCAGCGCCAGCTCGAAAAATAGCGGCTCGCCCTTCAATCCGCTCTTTAACAGGCGACGAATCTCATCGTCGTATTTGTCGCTTTTGGTTACGGCGCGATCGAAGATCGTCGGGTTTGACGTCAGCCCAGTGACTGAAAGCTCGCTGATGTATTTCGCGAGCGTCCCGCTGTCGAGCATGTCCCGCGTGATGTCGTCAATCCATAGGCTTTGACCAGTATCGTGTAATTTTTGCGTTGCCTTCACAGCATCCACCTCGTCAGTTGGCACGGATCTCGGAGAAATCGTGCATCATGAGTTCCGCAATGCGGTCGGCCATAATATCGGCGGCCGGTTCGCTAGCGAGTGTCTTAGGATCGTTTGCATAGTGGCCTTGTTTTACGAACACTGTTGTGACGCGGTCGCCCCAAATACCCTTGACGGCATTGAGAACCTTCAACTTGTCATCGACAAGGACGTAGCGTCTTGCCGGGTAGGCCCGCTCCACGGCGTCGAGCTCCTTATCCTTATGTATGTAGCCCAGCACACGGCCGTCAAAGGCGTCCCATAAGCCCGCGCGTTTCAGCTTGTATGGCTGAAACACCCCATCGCCGTCAGTGAGAATGACCGGCAGCCCCCATTGGCTAACGTGCCGCACAACGGCGAGAGCGTCAGGATGGAGTCGTTCGGCGAATGGGTAGTACATCATCCAAAGCGAGAGTTGCAGAGCCTGCGGATCGTGCATGTGCTCTAGGCGAAAGCGCTCCAAAGTGCTGATGAAGTCGGCATAAATGTGCTTCTTGCGTTCCTCTTCATATATGGCCCAAAAGCGATCGCACGCTTCCTGGCCAAATTTCTCTAAGACCTTTTCCTTCAGGTCGGCTTTGACGGCATCATTGTCGAGCAGCGTATCGTCCACGTCGAACAAAAAGACGGTATCGTGCGCAAGCGGCATCACGCGCCCCCGGCAGGTGCGGGATTGCGCCAGGGACCATCTGAACCGACGAGCTGTTCGGCTCCCTTTGGACCCCACGTGCCGGGTGCATATTTGTAAACCGGAGTTGTATCACCCAGAACGTTGTTGACGATCCGCCACTCGGCATCGACGATATCTTCCCGCGTAAACAGCTCGCTTACACCATGCATCGCATCGCCGAGTAGGCGCTGATAAGGCGGCATGTCTTGTCCTGGCTGCCGCGAGAGGATCAGTTCGACGTCGTCGCCTATCATGCGATCACCGGGTATTTTGACTCGTGTTCCCAGGGCGATGGTGACGTCGGGTTGGATCCTGAAGCGCATATGGCCCGATCCCGACGTGACGATTTCGCCGAATGTCTCGCGCGGCGGTCGCTTAAATTCGACGATCGCCTCGGCTATGGAGACGGGCAGTTTCTTGCCGGTCCGGATGAAGATGGGAACGCCTGCCCAGCGCCAGTTGTCGATTTCGAGTTTGGCGGCCGCGTAGGTTTCCACGGTCGAGCCGGCGCGCACGCCAGGCACCTCGTGATATCCCTCGTATTGTCCACGTATCAGATGCTCAGGGTCGAGAGCCCGCACTGCCTTGAGGAGGCTCGCCTTTCTATCGCGCATCGCCTCATATTCCTGACCGGTGGGCGGGTCCATAGTCAGTGACGCCAGTATTTGCAGCATGTGGTTCTGCATGACGTCGCGAATGGCACCCGTCGCGTCATAGAATTTTCCACGATCCTGCACGCCGAAATTCTCGGCCATCGTGATTTGGATGCTGCGAACGAAGTTGCGATTCCAGAATGGCTCGAACATCGAATTTGCAAAGCGCGTGTAGAGGATGTTCTGCACCGGC
>JAUWCP010000353.1 GCA_030609245.1 Hyphomicrobium sp. | reverse complement strand
GAATGCGTGCTTTCGATTTGGGACCCGATCCGCGGAAAGCATTAGGGCCAGCGGTCATGAGTGCCGCATCAACAGGCCGAACACATGACCGCACCCAACCAGATCTGCATCACATGCCGAATGTTCTTGCCAAACACGCGCCGTCCACACATGACCCAAAGCGGACATCAGGCGGCAGATAAGAGACTGCGTCGATTACGTTTGAGATATTCGATACCGCCGCTCGCGGCGACCGAGATAAAGACCTGGAGCTCATTGAGGCGATCCAATTCATATTTCCGAAATGTGGAATAGTCAGTTGCTAAACTAGTATATTCTTTCAGAACGTCGGTTGGTTCAACCTCCCAGTGTCGATGGCAAGACGGCAGCGACGGTTCCAAACCTAAGCAGAAGGTGCCGAGCCCAAAAGCCGCGTTGGCCGCCTAGCCAGACAGCCAAGCCCCACTCAGAGAGGAGAACAACCATGAACCCCTTGAACAGCAGCAGGAGAATCCTGCTGACCGGCGCCGCCGTCATTGCAACATCCTTGTCGCTGGCGCTCTTCAATTATTCATCGTCGTCTATCGCGCAGGAAGGCGCGAAGCCGGAGGCGTCGTCAAACACGACCTCGGTTCGCTACCACACGGTCTCGATCGACGGCGTTGACGTGTTCTACCGCGAGGCAGGTCGCAAGGATGCTCCGGCAATCTTGTTGTTACACGGTTTCCCGACGTCGTCGCACATGTACCGCAACTTAATCCCAGCGTTGGCCGACAAGTACCGCGTCATCGCTCCGGACTATCCAGGCTTTGGCCAAAGTGCCATGCCGGATCGCGCGAAATTTTCATACACGTTTGACAACTACGCCCAGCTCGTCGAAGCCCTTACCGAAAAACTTGGGGTCGACCGTTATGCGGTTTACGTCATGGACTACGGAGCCCCCGTCGGTTTCCGCCTCGCGGCCAAGCACCCGGAACGGGTAACGGCCCTCATTGTGCAGAACGGGAACGCCTACGTAGAAGGCATTCAGAAGTTCTGGGAGCCGATCCAAAAATATTGGGCCTCTGGCAGCAACGAGGATCGTGAGGCTATTCGCTGGCTAACCTCCCTCAAGGCGACGAAGTGGCAGTACACACACGGCGTGCCAGATACGACGCTTGTCAGCCCGGATTCTTGGACGATGGACCAGGCCCGACTCGATCGGCCCGGCAACCAGGAAATCCAGCTCGATCTCTTCTACGACTACCGGACCAATATTCCGCTCTATCCTGAGTGGCAGGCGTATTTGCGCAAACATCAGCCTCCGACGCTCGTGGTCTGGGGCAAGAAGGACCAGATCTTCGTCGTCGATGGCGCACATCCCTACAAGCGTGACCTGCCGAACGCGGAAATACATCTCATCGACACCGGGCACTTCGCCTTGGAGACACATGGTCAGGAAATCGCCGGCCTCATCCGCGACTTCCTTGGCCGCAGCCTCCCGGTGAAGAATGCCGCACGATGAACCTTCAGCACTAGACGTATTGGCCCGGGTGAGAGGGGTCGCCCTCCATCCGGGCTTGAACGAACTTGGCATTTGACGCTCGAGGCACGGGCGCGGAACCGTTCCCACCAGCACTAAGTGAAGATAATCATGGGCCACAGATTTACAGAGATCGCCTTTACGCCGAACGTCAAGAAGGCGCAGGAAATCAACGGAAGCCGGCGTAGCTACGCGCGCCTGGACAAGAGTGAGGTACATCACGATGTGCTTGGCCCGAGGGAGGCCACGTTCATCGCTGAGCGCGACAGCTTCTACATGGCAACGGTCAGCGAGACCGGCTGGCCCTATATTCAGCATCGCGGTGGCGCGCCCGGCTTCGTTCGCGTGC
>JAUWCP010000286.1 GCA_030609245.1 Hyphomicrobium sp. | reverse complement strand
TATACGCCCAAGGGGTAGACATTACTTCACCAGAGCGGGGTTCTATCACGGCTCGCTCAGGGCCGCCATTTCGCCGAAAACGCGTAAACTTCTAATCATGTGAATGTCTGCTTTGGGTCAAAAGCAGACGTAAGGCTCGTGCGCCGGGATGTCCGCTACGTGCCAAAAGCAGACATTCGTCGCGCTTAAGGAATGACGGCAAATCGGCGCAGCGCGATGTCGACGCAGGAGCCGCTCACAGCATTAGAAGGGAAACTAGATTGGCCGCGTTAGTGTGGCGGGATTCACACATCTGCACATAAATTTCGTGCGCCGCGCACAAAAACACATCGGCTCCTTAACCGCACTGGTAACATGAGCGGACAGCGTTTCACGTCGGGAAAGAACGTGGGTTATTCGACTGGATCAATTGTATGCCGCAAAGGCCTTTCCGTCGCCGTGACGATCGGAAGCTTGGCGCTGTCACTCTTGATGATTACCGTCGCCACAAGCGACGCCGCAGAGGATGCTAAGGGCATTTACCTTCCCGGGTTCCTGGCTTCTATGTCAGGGGTCATGCCGCCGCCGGGAACCTACTTTACAAGCTACAAATATTTCTATTCGGGCAGTGCGTCCGGCGCTGCGGCTGATAGCGTGGCCCTCAACCAGCTCGGCAATATCACTTTACAAGCAGATATGAGTCTTGATGCAAAGCTATTTGCCGAGATCCCTGTCGTACTGTGGGTCGCACCACGCAAAATACTCAATGGCAATTTTGGCTTTGGTGGCTACGTGCCTATCGGGTGGCAGGACATTTCCGTTGACGTCGACGCCCTCGCCACGCTGACGACAAGGAACGGAAGAACCTTCCAAAGAGGGGCCAGTTTTAGCCTTGGCGAGGAAAGCACTGAGATCGGCGACCCGGCTCTTATGACGA
The DNA here is from genome assembly GCA_030609245.1 of Hyphomicrobium sp. GTDB lineage: Bacteria > Pseudomonadota > Alphaproteobacteria > Rhizobiales > Hyphomicrobiaceae > Hyphomicrobium_A. Next base: position 2,115 of record JAUWCP010000286.1, on the reverse strand, counting down.
TGTTGGGATGGCACAGCGGTAATTGGCATTGGAACATGACAGGGCTTCTGAATGTCCCGATAGGGCAGTACGACAAGAACGATATCGCCAATATGGGGGTCAATCGTTGGGCTTTTGACGCCACGGGTGCCGCAACTTGGATGGATCCGCAAAGAGGTCACGAGGTATCAGTGGCCGCAGGGTTCACCTTCAATGGCGAGAATCCAGACACAAATTACCGGACCGGTACCGAATTCCACGCTGAGTTTGCAATAATGCAGCACGTTTCAGAGGCTTTTGCGTTCGGTATCGCCGGTTATCATTACCAGCAGGTCACGGGCGACAGCGGCGCGGGCGCGACGCTCGGCGCGTTCAAGGGCCGGGTCACAGCATTGGGCCCAAACGTTGTTTACAATCTCAAGCTAGGAGCGACACCTGTTGCGACGCAATTACGCTGGTATCATGAGTTCAATGTGAAGAACCGCGTGGAGGGCGACGCGGTTCTTTTCTCAGCGTCGATCGCTCTTGGAGGGAAGCAATGAGTTCGCGATCAATCCTGGAAGGGCCGACAAGGACATTGGCCCGTCACCATCCTATGCCATGCCGACGCTCAATGTGCGCCGTTCTAATCGGGCGTCGTTGTCAGCTCCGGTTTTTTACAATTTAAAGCGGTAGAACCGCATCCCTCACCCTAGATAGGTCAACCAGGTGCGCCCCGAGGCGGTCTGCGCAGTGCTCCCGCCGTTTCCGTCGTCCCCGGCGTCCCCAACGACGTTTGATCCGCCGATTTGGCCCTTTTCCTCGTCATTCAGACACACTCCTCCCGTGGTGATGACGCATCCGACCGTGCCAGTCCTACGCTGGGGCCGGTCTTGGTCGCAGCCCGGCGATCAGCCGCAAAATTTCCTGGAACAATTCCTTTGGCACCGCGACCTCGGCCATCTGGAACGTGACGTAGCGGGCATGCGTGACGATCTTGGCCCCGATCTTGACGAGCTTCTCCTTCAGGCTCGTCAGCGACCAGTGCTTGACCGCCTCCGGCAGAGCCAGCGTGCGCAGGAAGTTGCCGAGATTGTAGGCGAGCGCATGAAGCTGAAGCCGGACGGCGTTGGCGGCGAAGGAGCAGCATGACAGCCGCGTCCACTTCATCGCGTTTTTGCCTTCCTTGATCCACTGTTCCGCCGTGCCGCGCTTGTTCTAAAAGGCAACAACCCGTTCCGCCGGTCTCGTCATGTTGGTGACGATGAAGCCGACGCGGGGATAAAGCTCGCCCGGGTGCCACTCGACCTTCGCCACCACCCGGCGCGGACGCTTCCAGCTTTTGGCCTGGTAGCTGAAGTTGGCGTAGTACCGTCGGACCTCGATGGGAGGGCGACCGACGGGGCGCTTGAGCAAGTAGCCGATGCTCTCTTGCAGCACTTTGTTGGCGGGCAATCGGATGGCGTACTTGTAGCCTTCGGCCTCCAGAAACTCGTAGACCTCGGGGTTCGCAAAGGCGGCATCGGCGCGGAAGTAGCGGCGAAGATCGCGATCCCGGTAACGCGCAACAACCGGCTCCAGCGTGGGTCGCCAGCCGTCGGCACTATGGACGTTGCCCGGACGAAGCGCGCACCGTTCCAGATCACCAAACTGATTGAACACGAATAGCGGATGATAGCAGGTACAGGCGAAGTGCCCGTTATAGGCGGTGCCTGCCTGATCGCCGTAGGTTGGGCTGACACTCGAATCCATGTCCAGGATAATGCCCTTCACCGGGCGGCGGCTATGCACGGTGTCGATCCAGCGTCCCGGCAGGTCAGCTAGCGCCACCAGGTTCTCGGCCCGAGTCAGCACCTCTGTCTCGAAGCGCCCCATCTGGCTGGTGGATGCGGCCTGCTTCGCTACGGCGCGACCGCCGACAATCCAACGCATTGTCGGATCACGTCCGAGCCGGTCGGCATCGTTCACGTCCTCGTATCCGGCAAGGCGACCGAACACGGATTGCCGTAGCATCCCGATCAGAACATGCCGACCGTTCTTGCCTGCCCGCGTGTCGGCCAGGTGCTGACCCGCGATCTCCATCAGGCCGAGGGCATCGTCCAGCTCGCGATAGGCCAGCAATCCTGCGTCGGAGGTGATGCTGGAACCGTGGAACTC
>JAUWCP010000123.1 GCA_030609245.1 Hyphomicrobium sp. | reverse complement strand
GACAGCAAGTATACACGCTGATCATGGATTAGCCTGAATTTCGGGGCTTGTTGCCCATGAGTTTGGAGGGCTCGATCATGGCTGCCGATATTCGCGGGCCATATCTGGCGTTGGCGCTCGTCGCGGGCGCGCTTGGTGCATTCTCGGGACCGGCTGCGGCGCAGAGTTCAAATCGCGACGGCATCGCCGAACTCATCAACAACTCTGCCAACGGCACCAAGGTTGCCCAGACTACGGCCAAACCTGCGCCGGGAGCAAAGGATGTTGCGGGGCCGCCAGCGCCTCAGCCACAAGACCCACGCGCGGGGCAAAAGACATACGAACAAGCGCGCCGGCTCATGCAGGCGATCGATGCGGTCTTGAAGGAAACAGCCGAACAGCGCACGCAAGCGCAGAAGCTGCCGGGTAGGGACGAGTTCATCGTCACGCCGTTGTGGACGGAGACGCGCGAGGACCGCGAGCTCCACGTTCGCAATCTTCTCGATTCTGCGCTCGGCATCGTTACCGATGTTCCTATCGTCGACATGCAGAAGAAGGTTGAACGACTGAGGCGGAACATCCAGGACATCGAAGGCCACATCGCTGCGCTAAAAGAAAAGCAGATCACGGCGCCGAACGATGGCTTGCTGCCCGGCGTGCTAACCGATACCGTCGACAGCCTGGGCACAGAGATCACGGACGCAGAAAAGCGCGTCGTTGAGAACCAGAATCAGATCGACGCCACCAAGATCGAAATCGCAACCGCGCTGTCGCAAGCGGGCGTAGATCTTACGCCCGAGCAGGTCGATCTCTTGCTCGACAGTGTGCTGTCCGGCGACCTTGTGCGCCTCGTTGCGGTATTCAGTGCGGCCAAGGCGATCGACGCGCAGCTTGGCAAACTATTGACCGCGGCCGGCGACAACATGAGCACGGCACGCAAGTACTTTGCTATGCACGCGGCGCTGTTCGCGATGCTGGTGCATGCACAGGACTCCGCGATCGCGAAGATCGATACGAACTATATACCCAAACTCGATGCCATTCTGAAGGACATCAAGGCTGCCCAAGGCAAAACGCGCCGGCTCTTAAAGCACAACAACCGCCCCGACCAGCGCCGCGCGCTGCAAGCGAACCGCGATGCGCAGAAGGTTGCGCACCAGGCAGCAAAGGCCTATCGGCGCTACCTACAGCATCAGCGTGAGCAGATCGCGAGGGCGCGCACACGGGCTACGCACGATCTTCGCATTGCTGACAATACGTATGAGACGGTGGAGGCGAGCTTTCAGCTCAAGAGACTAATGCGCGATAGTGCGGCGTCGTTCGAAGCGATCCAAAAACTGGAGGCGCCCACGTTCGATCAGATTTTCAAGAACGAGGAATTACGCCGCGAGTTTGAGAATTTGACGCGCAAACTCGACGAGCCGACAAGCTGAGGCGCGCTGCCGCGCACTCACATCAACCACAGCGTGGCCAGACCGAGGAATGAGAAGAAACCAACCACGTCCGTGACGGTCGTCACGAACACAGTCGAGGCGACGGCGGGATCGAAGCCCATCCTATCAAGGGTCAGCGGTATAAGGATGCCCGCAAGTGCGGCCGCCAGCAGGTTCACCACCATAGCGACGGCGATCACGGCACCCAACTGGTCCGTGCCAAACCAAAAGTACGCTACAAGTGCCAGCAGCATCGCGAACAAAAAGCCGTTGATCAGGCCCACCGCTGTCTCACGAATGACCACGCGCGAAATGTTGGCCGGCCCCAACTCGCGCATGGCAAGCGCGCGAACGGTCACCGTCATGGTCTGCGTGCCCGCGTTGCCACCCATGGAGGCGACGATGGGCATGAGAACCGCGAGAGCCACCATGTGTTCAATCGTAGCGTCGAAATACTTGATGACTGCGGAGGCCAAGATGGCGGTCAAAAGATTGACGAACAGCCAGGCAAAACGCGGCCCCGTGACCTGGCGAACGCTGTCAGAGAGGCGCTCGTCGCCAACGCCGGCCAGCAGCTTGGCGTCCTCATCGGCCTCTTGTTCGATGACATCAACAACGTCGTCGACGGTGATAACACCAACGAGACGCTCGTTCTTGTCGACAACGGGTGCTGCCATCAAGTCGTAGCGCTCAAACTGGCGCGCCACCTCTTCCTGATCGGCCGCGGCCAGCACCAAATGGCGTTCGGTGTCCATAATCTTCTCAACGGGGACTTTCCGCTTGGTGCGCAACAAGCGGCTGAGATCCAAGCTTCCAAGCAGATGAAAGCCAGGATCGACGACGAAGATTTCTGAGAAGGTCTCAGGCAAATCCTCTGTCTCACGCATGAAATCGATAACCTGACCAACCGTCCAAAATGGCGCGACCGTCACGAAGTCGGCCTGCATCAAACGGCCCGCGGTCTCTTCCGGGTAGAGGAGGTTGCGCTGCAGCGCGGCCCTCTCGCTTTGCGGGAGCCGGTCCAGAATCTCCTTCTGTTCGCTCTCCGTCAGTCCGCCGATGACATAGGCGGCGTCGTCGCTGTCGAGATCGGAGACCGCCTTGGCCAGGACGTCCCTAGGCAGGGCCGCCGAGATCTGGTCGCGAACCTTTTCGTCGACCTCTGTCAGCACCTCGTAGTCGAAGTCGGACCCCAGTGTCTGGATAAGGCCCACGCGCTCTTGAGGCCCCAACAGCTCTATGAGGTCAGCGAGATCTGGACCGTGCACTTCGGCAACAAGGACGCGCACCTTTTCCTTGTTGTCCGCCTCCAGAGCATCCGTAACGGCGCGCACGAGTTTCGCCGTGGGTGCGGCGCCCCGCTCGTGCGCAACAATTTCCTCTTGTCCCTCAACCATCGGAGGAAACGCTCCTTGGGTATGCGCCGAAAATGGGCTCGGGCTGTCATTAATCCAACACTCGATACCTGGATAACACGGCGGCTTATCACGTCGCGCGCACAATGGGAGCCTGATGCTCGAATGCAACAGGCGCGATGTGAAGCACATCCATGCTGCTTCTTGCGCTAACACTGCCCGTTTACAGGAAATGTTAGGTGGTTAGATTCTATTTAGGTTTAGGCGCTGCGGATCGGCCGTTGTGCTCGATTGGGGATAACCCCTAGCCATCGGAAGCGAGGCCATGCGGCGCGTCTTAGCAGCAGTTGTAGAAATGGTGATTTTTGCGCTCGCCACTGGGTTGCTGGCGCAAGCGGCGTGGGCTGCCGCCGCTGTCGATGCCTGCGCGACGCGCGCCGACATGCTCGGCTTATCTCGCGTCATCGAGGTTGATACCACCGGAGGCCCGATGTTTGGCCCCTCACCTCAAGGGGCTTTCGACGTTTTGGGCGACCGCGAAGTCATCCTGACTTTCGACGACGGCCCCTTGCGCCCTTACACGGCGAAGGTGCTAGAGGCGCTGGACGCTCACTGCACGAAGGCGACATTCTTCATGGTGGGGCGCATGGCCGTGGCTGATCCCGCCATGGTCAAAGAGGTCGCCAAACACGGACACACGATCGGCGCGCATACTTGGTCACACGCCAAATTGCAGACGGTGGGCCTCAACGAGGCCAGGGACGAGATCGAGCTAGGGTTCAGCGCCGTTGCTAAGGCACTCGGCAGACCCATCGCCCCGTTTTTCCGTTTTCCCTATCTGCGAATGAGCGACACCGCGATTGGCTATCTAAAGAGCCGCAACGTGGCGAGCTTTCATATCGACATCGATTCCCGTGACTTCGATACGCGTTATGGGGCTACCGTAGAACGCAGGGTGCTGGCACAGCTTGCCAAGCGTGGCAAAGGGATCCTCCTGTTCCACGATATCCAGCCATCAACGGCGCAGGCGCTGAAAGGCATTCTCAATAAGCTTAAGATGCGCGGTTACAAGGTCGTGCATATGGTGCCGAAGACGAATGCAACGACACTTGCAAACTTCGACGAGCTGGCCGCCCGCAAGATCGAACAACGCAAGCTTGCCACCGAAAAGCAACCACTAGCCAAGCACTCAGTCGTTTTGCCCGCCACGGGCCGAACGAGTGCCGATGGAAAACGCGAAGTTCTTCCATGGGGGAAAAAGCCGGGCCCGACCGCAAGCAGAAGGAAAGCCCACGCTAAACGAACGAGCAATAATTCATGGTACTCTTGGTTTGGTAGCTGGTAGCCTTCATCCGCAGACGGTCCCTATACAATGATGCAATTCGTACGATTTCAGCACGCCGAGGTGGTCCTGTGACCCGCATCTTTCTTGTCGCAGTCGCCTTCTTTCTCGCCGCGGCACCCGTCCCTTTTGCGTCAGCGACCGAAAAACGCTGCTCCAACCCGGACGCAGCGCTCGGTGTCTCACGCATTGTTGAGATTGACACCAAGGCGGGACCACTATTCGGTGATTTCTCAAAGTACGAGAGGGAGCCGCGCTTCCTAGGCCCGAAAGAAGTCGTTCTCACCTTCGATGACGGGCCGATGCCGCGCTACACGAAGCCGATTCTTGAGGCGCTCGACAAATTCTGCACGAAGGCCACGTTCTTCTATGTGGGCCGCATGGCGATGGCCTACCCGAGCATGGTAAAGAAGGTGATGAGCCGTGGTCACACCGTCGGCACGCACACTTGGTCGCATCCGCTCAATCTGCGCCGTCGCGGACTGGCACGGGCAAAGGACCAAATCGAACGTGGCATTGCCGCCGTGGAGCTGGCCGCCGGGCAACCTATCGCACCGTTCTTCCGCTTCCCCGGTTTGAGCGATTCAGGTCCACTGCTCGCTTATCTTCAATCGCGCGGGATCGCTACCTTCACCGTCGATGTTGTTTCCAACGACAGTTATATCTCCAGCCCCTCGCGGCTTGCTAAGCACACGATTGCGGAAATCGAGCGCAATGACGGCGGCATCGTGCTGTTCCATGATATCAAGCGTTCCACCGCGAAAGCGCTGCCCACAATTCTCGCTCAGTTGAAGAAGCGCGGTTATAAGGTCGTGCATCTGCGCACGAAGAGCCAAGTGACTCCGATTGCCGGGTTTACGAGCCAGCTCGAGAAAAAACGCGACAGGAAACAGGCCTCGCGCAAAGGTAAGCCCAAGCTTGTACCGATTTACGAAGCGATCGCACCGGCGACACTCGCAGGAGACGACGACGAACCACCGCTGACAGAGCTTGCGCCAGAGCCGCGCCAGCGCGTCAAGTCCTCTGCAGAGGCGGCGGCAACGGCACCGCCCCAGTCTTCTTTATCTGGAGACGATGCCACCTCTGTGCGGCGCACGCGTCGGTCGCGCAGACGCCGCGCAAGCAAGAAGAAGGTTTCGACCGCTTCGCCCGAGCCTGTCAGCACTATTAGCAGCGCCGTGAGAGGCTACTGAAACGGGACGCGCAGCACACTTTACATGAAGATGCGCCGCGCTACGCCGTTTGCTTGAAGCCGTCATTTCTTAATTATTTCAATGGAATATTGCGCCTCGAGGCGAACCTGACCGGCACGAGCTAAGTCCACGCATTGTTACACGATGCAACGGATCCCACACACGGGCGCAACGGTGTAGTGTTTGTCTCCTTATACCAATCGTCCGTCCACAGAGTTGCAAGGAAAAGGCCATGAGCGAAATTGAGGTCTCAAAGTCGAAGCGTGAGCCAGCTACCAGTCCCAAGGATATTTTCTCGGCCATGCGGGACGAGATGAACCGTGTGCTTGAGCGCTTCGAGGGTGGAAAGTCGTTTTGGTCGACGCCGGTTTCACGCTGGGTCAGCGGCAAAATGGTGCCAGAGCTTGACGTGCGTGAGAACGACGCGGCGATCATCGTGGAGGCCGAGCTACCTGGCGTCGACGAGAAGGATATCTCCGTAACGGTTGCCAACGGCTACCTGACGATCAAAGGCGAAAAGCGCAGCGAAAGCGAACAGAGCGAAGAAAGCTACTATGTGGCTGAACGTAGCTTCGGTTCCTTCGAGCGCTCGCTGCGGCTTCCCGACAGCGCCGACGAGAGCAAAATCGAAGCTAGCTTCGACAGGGGCGTGCTGAAAGTTATGGCCCCCAAGAGCGCCGAAGCCCGGAAGCCGGAGCGCAAGATTCCCATCGGCAAGGGCTGAACGCTCGTTTGAATTGAGCAGTGCAGCCGCCACGAACGTGGAGCTGCGCTGCCCTCCCTTTTCGACAACAGAGGCAGAAAAACTCCATGGCCTTGAAGCGCATCCGTCTTGAGCTTGCACGGGATCACGACTTCCCCGACGGCAGCCGCGAACGCGGCTACGACCTCATCGCACCTATTGACGACGACGATCACCTTATCGCCGAGGAGTGGCGCAAAGAGCGCGAGAAGTGCCGCGTACGCCGCTTCTGGGCAGGCGAGGAAGAGCTGGGTCATCTCGTGCACAAGCGTGGCGGCACCTGGGCATTTGACTACGACCCCAAAGCCGAGGAGGACGACGAGCCTGGCTTTCGCTTTGACCAGCACAGATTCGCGCCGGGCGAGTACGTCTCACTAAAAGAGCATGACGGCGTCATGCGCACGTTCCGCATCGTGTCCGTCGTCGAGATGGATTGATCGAGACTTTGAACCAAGCGAGATCGACACAGCGCAACGCACCGGCGAAACGCAAGAGCGCGCCACGCCCCAAGTTCCCCTCGCGCATGATCGCTATGGAGTTCGATCACATCGGCGCACCGCTAGAATGTGTGACACGCGCCGTACGCCCGCCTAAGCGCGGACACATCCTTATCCGCGTCGGAGCGTGCGGGATTTGCCGCACAGATCTTCACGTCATCGACGGGGACCTGCCCGACCCCAAGCCCCACATCATTCCCGGTCACGAAATCATTGGACGCGTCGTGGCAATCGGTTCTGGCGTCAAAGCCTTCAAAATTGGCGACCGCGTCGGTGTGCCGTGGCTCGGCGCGACCTGCGGGCGCTGCCACTATTGCCGCGAGGGGCACGAGAATCTGTGCGATCACCCAGGCTTTACGGGCTACACCATCGATGG
>JAUWCP010000214.1 GCA_030609245.1 Hyphomicrobium sp. | reverse complement strand
TGAGCGCGGATTGGCAATTGATCCGCACTCGAATCAGTCCGCCATCGCCGAATCGCCCCATAAGAGGAGGCGGAGGACATTGTCAATCGGGCAGTTGCAGTCGTGTCCTCCTGATCGAGACTGCAGGCCAGCTTTCGCAGGCCCGGCAGAAAATCAATCGCGCTCAGGGGAGTCACAAACATGCCTATGGAGTCACTCATCGTCCTGCTGATCGTTGGTGCGATCGCCGGCTGGGCAGCGGGTCAGATCGTCAAGGGGTATGGGTTCGGCTTGGTCGGCAACATCGTCGTTGGTGTTGTCGGCGCCTTCATCGGCAACTGGCTCTTTCCCCAATTGGGATTGTGGGGTGCTGACATGATCGGCATGATCATTTCAGCCATCCTCGGTGCCGTCATACTGCTTGTCGTCATTGGTCTTGTAAGACGCGCGGGTTAGCGCCCAGGCAGACTTGAGATTGTGGATGACCGCGCCCTCAGAGACGCGGTCATTTGCGTTGTGGGGCCGCATCTTCGGCACGCATGATCAGTCCCCATGCTATAAGGTTGCCATGACAAAGCATGAATCCTTGAAGCCCAACCCGCGCATTTTGATCGGCAACATTACGGTGGCGAACGATGCCCCGATTACCGTGTTCGCCGGGCCGTGCCAGATGGAAAGCCGGGCGCACGCGCTGGAGATGGCCACTGCGCTGAAAGAGATCGCAGAGAAGCTCGGATTTGGACTGGTGTTCAAGGCGTCCTTCGACAAGGCCAACCGCACGTCGCTGTCGGGTAGGCGCGGTATGGGGCTAGAGGCGGCGCTGCCGGTGTTCGCCGAAATCCGCGAAACGCTGGCGCTGCCCGTCGTCACCGATGTTCATGAAGGCGCCCAGTGCGCGTTGCTTGCCCCTGTCGTTGACGTACTGCAGATCCCGGCCTTTCTCTGCCGCCAGACGGACCTCTTAGTGGCCGCCGCTAAGACGGGCCGTGTCGTCAAGGTCAAAAAGGGGCAGTTTTTGGCGCCTTGGGACATGAAGAACGTCGTGGAGAAAATCGTTGTGTCGGGAAACCCTAACGTGCTTCTCACCGAGCGCGGCGCGTCCTTCGGCTACAACACGCTCGTCACCGACATGCGCGCGCTGCCCATCATGGCCGAGATAGGCTGCCCGGTGATCTTCGATGCCACGCATTCCGTGCAACAACCAGGCGGTCAGGGCACGAGCTCGGGCGGCGACCGGCGCTTCGTGCCGGTTTTGGCGCGAGCGGCTGTGGCTGTCGGCGTTGCCGGCTTATTCATTGAGACGCATGAAGATCCCGAACACGCGCCGTCAGACGGCCCCAACATGGTGCCATTGAAAAACTTTGAGCTGATGGTGAAAGAGCTAATGGCGATTGACGCGCTGGTGAAGGCGCAAAGCAGCGCGCAGTAGGGCAAGCGCTCAGCTTCTCAAGCTCCTAGAGCCTGATCGTTTCACTTGGACGCACTTGAGGCGTTCCAAGTGAAGCGTGAATCAGTCTCTACACTTTTGATTTAGAGTAAGATTCACTTATCTGTTGGAGACGTCCCGGCCGCAGGCCAAGCGATTCCATCAAGAACGATCTTGCTTTAGGAACGGGAAGGAAATCTGATGGCCGGCGTGTCGCTGGAGGAACTGGCGGTCTTGTTGGCCGCCCTCGCGATTGCCGGCCCGCTGTCGCGCTGGCTCGGCATTGGGACCGTGCTCGGCTACCTCGTTGCCGGCATGCTGCTCGGTCCCTCCACGATCGGGTGGATTTTCTCCGACTTCGAGGCCAAGGAGATCCTCGAATTTGCCGAGTTCGGCATCGTGCTTTTGCTCTTCGTCATCGGGCTGGAACTGCGCCCTAAACGTCTATGGGCGATGCGCAATGCCGTCTTTGGGCTAGGCAGCGCCCAGGTGGGCGCGACGGGCCTCATACTGGCTCTCATTGGTCTGTTCTTCGGGCTGCAATGGCAGACGGCCATTTTTGTCGGGCTCGCACTGGCGCTCTCGTCGACAGCGTTTGCGCTGCAAGTCATGGAGGAGACCGGCGATCTCACCGCACGGCACGGGCGCTTGGGATTCGCGGTGCTGCTGTTCCAGGACCTGTGTGCCATTCCGCTTATCGCGCTTGTGCCGCTGTTCGCCGTGATGGGGACCGACACCGGACCGACAATGGATCTTGCGGCGGCGGTGAAGGGTCTTTTGATCATCGCAGCGGTGATCGTTGTCGGGCACTTTCTTCTAGATCATCTCGTGCGGCTGGTGGCGCTAGCGCGCGTAAAGGAGGCGATGACGGCCGCGGCGCTTCTAACAGTCGTTGGCTTCGCCTTCCTCATGCAGAAGGCGGGCGTGTCCGCGTCGCTGGGCGCCTTCATCGCCGGAGCACTGCTCGCTGAATCCTCATATCGCCATCAGCTGGAGGCCGACATCAAACCCTTCGAAGGGCTGTTGCTCGGACTTTTCTTCACGGCGATCGGCATGTCGATCAACCTGCGGCTTCTGTTGGCGGAGCCGGGCCGCATTTTCGCGCTCGTTGCCGGTCTTGTCGCCATCAAGGCGGTCGTGCTCTACGCGCTGGGGCGTTGGCAAGGATTGCAGCCGGGCCCGGCGCGCCGGCTCGGATTGGCGCTGGCGCAAGGTGGAGAGTTCGCTTTTGTCCTCTTCACGGTAGGCTACGGAGCGGGCGCGTTGTCATGGGAGATGACAGAGCTGCTCACCATCGTAGTGACGTTGTCGATGGCGGCTACACCGCTCACCCTTAAGGTGGAGGAGTTTTTCTCGCACCGCCGCAAGCCGGCTCCAAGCTACGATACGATGCCTGAAAACGAAGGGCATGTGATCATCGCCGGCTTTGGCCGCTTTGGGCAAATCGTGGCGCGCATTTTAAGGGCTAAGCGCATCCCCTTCACCGCGCTCGACATCAGCGCGGAGCAAGTAGAATTGGTAAAGCGGTTCGGAAGCCAGGCGTTCTATGGGGATGCAAGCCGGCCCGAGATTCTCGACGCGGCCGACGCCCACTCGGCGCGGGCCTTCGTGTTGGCCATTGATGACGTGGACGCCTCCATGCGCACAGCCGAACTGGTGAAGAGCCGCTATCCGGACTTGCCGATCTATGCACGGGCGCGCAACCGCGCTCATGCGCATCGCTTGCTCGATCTCGGGGTCACGCACTTGCAGCGCGAAACGTTTCTATCCGCTCTCGATGTTATAGATCGGCTGTTGGTGGGCCTTGGCGTGTCGAGGCGCGAAGCTGATCGCATCATCCGCACGTTCCGAACGCACGACGAGCGGCGACTGATTGAGGACTACAAGCACGCAAGCGACATGGAAAAACTGCGTGACCGGGCGCGCAGCGACGTTGCCACGCTCGAGAAGCTATTTGCTGAAGATGCCGCCGAGCAAGAACGTGCGCGCGACGATAGGGAAGCGGAGGAGGGCGCACGGTGAAGCCCATCATCTGCGTCGGCCATGCGGCACTCGATCACGTTTACCGCATCGAGGCCTTTCCTCCCACGCCGACGAAGGTACGATCGTTGGAGCACATCGAAAGCGGTGGCGGCATGGCGTCCAACGCGGCGGCCGCGATTGGGCGGCTTGGTGCCTCCGTGGAGCTGTGGAGCCACATCGGCGCAGACGAAGCAGGCGTCAAAATTCGCAGGTTTTTGGAAGCTGAAGGCGTCGATGTGCGGCACCTCAAGACCTACCAAGGCGCGCGCTCCTCCACATCAGCGGTCATCGTGGATGGCAAGGGCGAACGTCTCATTATTGGGGAACGCGATCATGCCATGCCGATGGACGCTGGCTGGCTGCCGCTTGATCGCATTGCTAGCGCGGCGGCGGTGCTGAGCGACCTGCGCTGGGTGGAGGGGACACGCGCCGCTTTCGCCGAGGCGCGGGCGCGCGGTGTCACCACAATGCTCGACGGCGATCTGGGAGGCGGCGATGTAATCGCCAAGTTCTTGTGCCTGGCTGACTATGCGATCTTTTCAGGCCCCGCCTTGGACGACTTTGCGCCCGGATCGGACGACGCCCAGCGTCTGGCATGCATTTTGGCCACCGGCGTACGCCACGCGGGTGTGACACGGGGCGCAGAGGGCTATTCCTGGGCCAGCGCGGACGGCGCGAGCGGCCATCAGCCGGCCTCTCCTGTGAATGCCGTCGATACGACAGGGGCGGGCGATGCATTTCATGGCGGCTTTGCCTGGGCGCTTATGCAGGGGTGTGAGCAAGCCGAATGTGCCCGCATTGCCGCAGCCGTGGCGG
>JAUWCP010000287.1 GCA_030609245.1 Hyphomicrobium sp. | reverse complement strand
CGCCACGGCGTGAAGCGGCAAACGCGCCGGCACGCAGCGATCCTCGACCTTGTTGGCGTGAAACGCGTAATTCTCGTCGTCAACAAGATGGATCTCGCTGATTGGTCGCAGGAACGCTTCCGTGCCATCGAGGCCGACTTTCGTGAACTCGCCTTACGCTTCGGGTTCCGCGAGGTCGTCGCGATACCGGTCTGTTCCGTAGGCGGCGACAACGTTGCTCGCGGCTCCGAGCACATGCCGTGGTACAGCGGACCCAACTTGCTCGACCATCTTGAGCGGATCCCGGCGCGCGATACGACTCCAACGGGCTCGTTCCGCCTTCCGGTGCAGACCGTGCTGCGTGACGGCGTCGACTTCCGCGGACTGGCTGGAACGGTAACATCGGGGTGCGTGTGCATCGGCGATCGCATTACCGATGCGCTTAGCGGGCAAAGCGCTCACGTATTGCGCATCGCAACGATGGGGCGCGACCTTGAAAGCGCTGTGCAAGGGCAAGCGGTCGCACTGCAGCTTGATACCGACATCGATGTGGCACGCGGTGCCGTGCTTGCCGTTCCCGGCTCCCTGCCGACCGTTGCAACGCATATTGCGGCACGGCTTGTCTGGCTTTGGGACACGCCCTTCGACGAGCGCGCAAGCTACCTTTTGCGCACGGCAACAGATCTCGTCCCAATCTCTAAGCTTCAGATCAAATCGCGGCTCGATTTGGAAACGCTTGCAACGCAACCGGCGCAGACCTGCGAACTTAATGAAATTGCGATTGCCGACATTGCCCTCGGGCGCCCGGTCGCCATTGATGCCTTCGGCGACAACGCGGCAACGGGCAGCTTCTTGATCGTCGATGCGGTCACGGGCGCCACGCTCGCGGGCGGCGTCGTTTCATCAGCAACCGCTGCTGGGGACACTTCGGCCGCTTCGACCTTCCGTCTTACGCGCGAGATTCTCGAAAAGGGGCTTTGTCGCGATTTGAGCGATAGTAAAGCTGACAGGGACGAGTTCCAGCGACGCGCCAGCGAGGCAGCCTTGCTTCTTCGCGCGGCCGGCGTGCCAGTCAAGCTTGAGACCTGAGAGCATAGCCAACCGCTTCCCCGATAACACGATCCGCTATAACAGGAAGGTGTAACCCCATTGGGTGCGCACGTTCCAACCTGATCCGGAGCCCAGTCTTCTATGGACTTCTTGCTGTCGAATTCGTGGCCCGTGATCATAATCGGCGGTTTTACTGTCGGATTTCTCGTCGGGCTCACCGGGGTTGGCGCAGGTTCCTTGATGACGCCCTTCCTCATCTCCGGCATCGGCATCTCGCCAGTGCTTGCGGTTGGCACCGATCTTCTCTTTGCATCCATTACGAAAGCAAGCGCGGCGTGGCGACATCACGCCCTGGGAAATGTCGACTGGGGGATCGTGCGTTGGCTCACGATGGGAAGTTTGCCCGGGGCGCTGATCATGCTGGCGTGGCTCTACTTGATTGGGCCCGACACGCATGCGATCTCCATGATCATCCGCAAAGTGCTGGCCGGTGCGCTCATGGTCAGTGCTACCGGTATCGCGCTCTATCCCTGGCTGAAGCGGAACACAAGCCTGGCTGCCGACGCAAATGCGCCCACCGTGGTGCGCAAGGGGCCAACCCTGATCCTCGGGCTCGTCCTGGGCACTCTCGTGGCGCTGACCTCTGTCGGCGCGGGCGCAATCGGCGTTGTCGCCTTGACGGTCCTTTATCATTCGCTGTCGGCGCGGCGTCTCATCGGCACCGACATCGTTCACGCCATCCCACTCACGTTTCTAGCGGGCATCACGCATTTCGGGATGGGCAACGTTAACCTGGAGATCCTTGGCCTTCTCCTGCTCGGCTCCGTGCCCGGCATCGCGATCGGCTCGCGCATCACCGGCCTCGTTCCAGACTGGTTCTTGAGAGTCGTTCTTGCGTTCGTACTCGTCTGGGCCGCGTATTCGTTGCTCACCAATCAATAAGCGCCAAGCCTTAGCTTGCGAGCTTCGCTAGCTTCGCTAGCTCGACGTCAGCGTGGAATTGATTGCCAGCGATCGTGGGTTTCACGTAGCCAGCGCGGATGACGAAGTCACCGAAGCGTTCGCCGTCCTCGCGCTCTTTTGCGTAACGCACCAGCATCGGCTCCAGAATTGCGAGCAACCGTGCCTCGTTGACATCTTCGGCATAGAGCTTGTTGAGCCGCGACCCGTCAAAGGCGGCCCCAAGATAGAGGTTGTAGAGACCGGGATTGCGCCCAACGAGACCGATCTCCGCAAGGTAAGGCCGTGCGCAACCATTGGGGCAGCCGGTCATACGAATAACAATGTCGTCGTCGCGCAACCCCGCCTTGTCGAGCACATTTTCCAGCATGCTCAGCAACTCGGGCAAATAGCGCTCGCTCTCAGCCAAAGCTAGCCCGCATGTGGGCAGCGCGACACAGGCCATGCTGTTGCGGCGCAAGCCGGAAGAAGCCATCGGTGTGATGCCGTGCTCCTTGAGGATCGCATTGATCTTCGGCTTCGCCTTGGCCGTCACATCGGCGATGATGAGGTTTTGGTTGCTCGTCAGCACGAACCCACAGGTGTGCTGCTCGGCGACCTCGCGCAGTGCGGTGCGCAGGTTATGACCGGGTTGGTCCTTCACGCGGCCATTCTCGATGAAGAGTGTCAGGTGCCACTTCTTGTCAGCACCCTGCAACCACCCGATGGCATCCCCGGTTGAGTCAAAGTGAAAATCGCGCGCCTTGCCCAGTTTGTACCCGAGGCGGCGTTCCACTTCCGTGCGGAAGACATCGATTCCGCGGTCTTCAATCGTGTACTTGAGCCGCGCGTGCTTGCGATTTTCTCGATCGCCCCAGTCGCGCTGAACCGTCATGACCTTTTCGGCCACATCAACGGCCTGGTCGGGCTTGCAGAAGCCGAACATGTCGGCGGTGCGCGGAAAGGTGTCGATCTCGCCATGGGTCATGCCCATGCCGCCGCCGATAGTGACATTGTAGCCAGCTACCTTGCCCTTCTCGACAATGGCGATGT
>JAUWCP010000352.1 GCA_030609245.1 Hyphomicrobium sp. | reverse complement strand
TATTGCAAGGCGCGAGCGCACTGGGCACGCTGTCAACATGATTGTGCTTTTCACGGATTTCGGTTTATACGGCCCGTATACGGGCCAGATGAAGGCGGTGCTGCATCAGATGGCGCCGGGCATCCCCATTGTCGACCTCTTTGCCGATGCGCCGGTCGGCGACCCCAAGGCATCGGCCTACCTGTTGGCGGCCTATGCCGCATGGTTTCCGGCGGGAACCGCCTTTCTCTGCATTGTCGATCCCGGCGTCGGCGGCACGCGGCCATCAATTATTCTCGAGGCCGACGGCCGACGGTATGTCGGTCCCGGCAATGGCTTGTTCGAGCTGGTCCAGCGCCGTGCCAGAGAGACGCGCAGCTGGGATATCCACTGGAAACCGGAGCATCTCTCGGCCAGCTTTCATGGGCGCGACCTTTTTGCACCGGTCGCTGCTATGCTCGCTCGGGGCGAGCTTCCACCCGGTCAGCCGCGCGAAGATGACGCGGATCGCCGGGCAGACTGGCCGGACGACCTCTGCGAGATCGTCTACATCGATTGTTTCGGTAATGCCATGACCGGGGTGAGGGCTTCCATGCTGCCGCCCAATGCCCGAATTGCCGCGGCTGGGCGAGTGTTGAAGCGCGCGAGCACCTTCAGCGATCTGCCGGCGGGCGCGGCCTTCTGGTATGAGAATTCGAACGGGCTTGCCGAAGTCGCCGTCAACCAAGGGCGCGCGGATCGCGAGCTCGGCCTTGCGATCGGCATTCCGGTCGAGGTCCTCTCTTGAATGAAGGCAGGGTCAGTCACAGCTTTGAACTGCAATGGGAAAACCAACGAGACAGAGCTCGGGCACGGATCGTCCGAAACGGCAAAAGCGCCCCGGCAAGCCGCAGACGACCGGCAACAAACGCCTTGCCGAGCAGATCCGCAAGATTCTCGGCAAGCACTACGCAAGCAAATATCGGGCGCGATGAATCGCGATCCCTGCGCCTAAGGCGACGATCGAAACACGCCAATCCACTGCTTGCCGGCTGACGGCGTACATGTAGCGATGGAGCCTAGCATGATTGAAGTCAGGTGCATTGGCGACCACGACCCTCTCGAGTTCAAGGTGGTCGTCCGCGATGGAGAGGGCGAGAGCCGGCACCATGTGACCATGGCACGAAAGACCTACGAGCAGTTGACCGCCGGCAAGGACACACCAGAGCGCTGTCTTGAGGCGGCGTTCCGATTTCTCCTCGACCGCGAGCCGAAGGAGTCGATCCTTGAACGCTTCGATGTGACCGTGATCTCGCGTTACTTCCCCGAATTTGAGCAGGAGCTGCCGCGTTATCTCTCGCAGTCCTGACCTGACACCGGACACCGCAGCGGGATCCAGCCGGAACGCGCCTCGGTTGGTGCACAGGTGGGCCAAAAGTTGTGCTATCAGAGCCTGCGAACAAAAAAGGAGAAGCTGATGGCCAAAACTATTGCCAGGAGAAAACGTATTGCTCGTCGTGATTGGACCCGCGCTGATGTGAAAGAACTAAGACAGCACTCAAGAGACAAAACGCCCGTCAAAACCATCTCTAGAGCGCTCAAGCGTACCCCGGCTTCCCTCAGACAAAAGGCCCGTGCGCTCGGAATCCCGCTCGGCCATCACCGCCCCAAAAAAAAGCGCGCGTGAATAGCTAACCGTCTGACGCGTCGATTCGCGCTATTGGACGCCAGTATGCCAAGCCACTCGCAGAAGCGCTTCTCGATGAGAATTGTGAGGGCGCGAAGACACTGAGCGACGAGACGCGGGCAAAGCTTCGAGAACTTCTCTCAGCGACAGAGTGAGGGCATGGTGACACGGCGTCCACGCGCACCTGGTTGACCCATCTAGGGGATGCGGTTCTTCCGCTGTTGGCACTTTGCAGACATTGATGCCGACGCTGAGCATGTCCGCTCT
>JAUWCP010000109.1 GCA_030609245.1 Hyphomicrobium sp. | reverse complement strand
AGCGTCCTTTTCCTTATTGGTCGTGCCCGTCTTTCCCGCAAGCGTACGCCCCAGCTTCTTGAGCGAGCGCCCCGTGCCGGATTGAACCACGCCCTCCAGAATCGATGTCATCTGATAGGCGGTGTGGGGATCGATGATCTGTTGGCGATCATCGAATATTTGGGGCTCGTCCTGGCCCCTCCACTCTTCTGCCTTGCAGTTCTCACACACACGCTGGTCGTGGCGCCATACCGTGCGTCCCCAACGATCCTGAATGCGATCGATGAGCGTTGCGCGCACCTTCCGGCCGCCATTGGCTAGCATGCAATAGGCTGTGGCCATGCGCAGAAGCGTCGTCTCGCCCGCGCCGAGCGACATGGACAGAACGGGCAGCAGATCATCGTAAATGCCGAAGCGCTTGGCGTATTCGGTGATCATCGGCATTCCGAGATCCTGCGCCAGCCGCACCGTCATCTGGTTGCGCGATTTTTCGATGCCAAAACGCAAGGTCGAGGGCCCGCCGGATTTCTCCTTCTCGTAGTTCTCCGGCCGCCAGATGTCTTGTCCCGGACCCTGCTCGATCTCAATGGGTGCATCGAGCACAATGCTCGTCGGCTTGTAGCCATTCTCGATTGCGGTCGCGTAGACAAAGGGCTTGAACGATGAGCCCGGCTGGCGCCGTGCCTGCATGGCGCGGTCGAATTGGCTTATGTGGAAGGAGAAACCGCCCACAACTGCCAGCACGCGTCCGGTATGCGGATCCATGGCGATGATACCGCCGCCCACTTCTGGGATCTGCATCAGCGACCAAACGCCGGAGATGTCCTCAGGATCCTTGGGCGCAACGTAGATCACATCGCCCGGAGAAAGAACGTCGGTAACGGCCTTGGGCACGTTCTTCGTCTTGGCCGACTTGGCCCACTTCACCTCTTCGAAAGCGATTTCGACAGCTTCACGCGTGTCGACAAGCTTTCCGTCCTGCTTCTTGGCGGGCTTCAGGCCGACAACCGCCTTCTTCGCGTCTGCGTTCAACACAACACCCAGCCGCCACGGCGAGATGTCGTCCGGCGATTTTATGTCGATCAGACCCTTGCCCCAGTCTCCTGAAACGTCGATCTTCGACACCGGCCCGCGCCATCCCTTGCGGCGGTCGAATTGTGCCAGCCCATCCATGAGTGCGTTGCGCGCTATCCGCTGCAAGCGCGGATCGAGTGTGGTGCGCACGGAAAGACCACCACCATAAAGTTTGTCTTCGCCGTACTCCTTGTAAATCTGGCGCCGCACCTCTTCGGCAAAGTACTCCGCGGCAAAGACGTGCGCTCCCAATTTGCGCAATTGCACGCCAAGCGGCTTGGCCTTGGCTGCCTCGGCCTGCTCAGACGTGATGTAGCCGTTGTCCTCCATCTGGCCGATGATCCAATTGCGCCGGATCAGCGCCGCCTCGGTCTTTCGGAACGGATGGTAGTTGTTGGGGGCTTTGGGCAATGCAGCAAGATAGGCCACTTCCTCGATGGTGAGATCTTTGAGCTCTTTGTTGAAGTAGCTGAGGCTTGCCGCGGCTACGCCATAGGCGCCGATGCCGAGATAGATTTCGTTGAGATAGAGCTCCAGGATCTTGTCTTTGGAATAAGCGCGTTCGATACGGATCGCGAGAATGGCTTCCTTGAGCTTGCGCTCCAGCGAGCGCTCGTTGCTCAAAAGAAAGTTCTTGGCCACCTGCTGCGTAATGGTGGATGCACCCTCGACACGGCGAACCTTGCCTTGGACCTTTGCCTCAACGAGTTTGTAGACCGCACGAGCGATACCTTGAAAGTCTAGTCCGCCGTGCTGGTAGAAGCGGCTGTCCTCCGCCGATAGGAACGCCGCGATCACCTGCTTGGGGATCGTGTTGATCGGCACGAAGATGCGCCGCTCGCGCGCGTATTCGGCAATGAGCGAACCATCGTGCGCGTGAATGCGAGTCATCACCGGTGGTTCGTATTTCGAAAGGCTCTCGTAGTCCGGCAGGTCCTTGGACACCTTCCAGAACACATAACCCGCGCCAGCGGACGCGGCGATGAACAACACCACGGCGGTCCCAAACCCGTAGCCGAGGAAGCTCAACAAAAGGCTCCTACGCCGCTTACGTTTCCGCGGCGGCAGGCGTGGTGGATGATTGGCAGCTCGCATCAACCCTCAATCCGTTGATCGGGCATCTTTAAGTCGGCCTTGCAATGCAGAATCTCAACGATGCGACGCGGGCAGCTTAACATTGATTGTGGCATTACATCGTCGCACGTGGCTGCTCCAGAAAGCATCAAGAGGGTATTAGAGGGTTAAGACGCGCTGAGGCTCACGGCGCCCTTGCCGTCCTCTTGGCAAAGTAGGAATCGACCGCCGTCCCGATCGAATCTGCGACCTGACGTTGCCACTTGGCGGAATTCAACAATTTCTCATCTTCCGTATTCGTCATATATCCGAGTTCAATGAGAACAGAAGGCGTGTCCGCTTGCCGCAGCACCTTAAACGCTGCCGACCGGCGCGGGCGGCGTGACAAAGAGATGGTTTTGCGCAACTGCTTCACAAGGGTTTTGGAGAAATCGGTAGAGAAGTTCGCGGTCTCACGCTTGAGAAGATCGATCAGAATGCTCCTCACCTCGCCCCCATCGTCCATATCGGACGTGTCGAGACCGGCGAATCTGTCAGATGCGTTCTCCTTCTCGGCCATGAGGCGAGCTTCCTCATCGGAAGCGCGATCCGATAGTGTATAAACGGTCGCCCCTCGGATCTTCTTCGCGTAGGCCTTCTGCGTGATAGCGTCGGCGTGCAACGAGATGAACAGGTCTGCGCCAAGGCTTCGTGACAGCTTTAGCCGCTGATCTAGCGATAAAAACACATCTCTGTCCCGGCTCAATCGCACCTCGTAGCGGCCGCTCTTGGCAAGGCGCTTCTTAAGCTTTTGTCCGACTGCGAGCACAACCCGTTTTTCTGGAACCTTGGTGGAGCTGATCGCGCCCGGATCGACGCCACCATGACCGGGATCGATCAGAATTAACGGCTTTGTTCGGTTCTTCCGCCTGACGGCCGGAGCTTTGCGTGCCTCGCGCTTGGCCGCTTTCTTGCGGGAACCGCCCGTGCCGGTACCAAAAACCTCCCGGGTCGTTGGCGTCAGCTCGACCGCAAGGCGCACCTTGCGAGCATCGACTGCCGACATGCTCGCTTTGCCGATCAGAACCGGCCCCACTGCATCGAGCACGATGCGTGCCTTACCCTCGGACAGAAGGCCGTAACGAAAAGCGGAGATGAGTCCGCGCCCTTCCTGACCAGTCCCCGCCGGTAAGCGGAATGTCACGTCGGGCAGGTCGATCACGACGCGGTATGGATTGGAGAGCGTGAAAACCTCCAGCCGCACGCCGGTTGAGAGATCGAGGTAGAACGTGGTCTTGGACTGATCGCCGACCAATCGGAGGCGGTCGACTTCGATGGTGCTCGCGGTTTGCGTGGACCGGTTCGCACGCGTCTCCAAGTTCCCCGTCGCAGCCCCACCCGCTGCTGACGCGGTGGCCATCACGGGCACCATCAGTAGTGCCGTCCCCCAGCTTCTCCACCCGTCAATCGGCATAAGTTGTCGACACCTCATATCGCGTGCGCGACCTCGACCCAGATATATCCAGAACCAACTTCTAGGGATAAATTTAACGAATTCTTGGGCGTAATTCCCTCAAATTGCAGGAGGTTGGCCGGCAATCTCCTTGGAGCGGCACTTTTATCACGCTTGCAAGCCCCCCGGCGAACCCCTACTAATCCGAGGGTTACGGCAGAAGTGCCTGTCGGCGGGATGCACGTGTGCCGCGAGGACATTATTTGGAGGCTTTTGCCTCATTTGTTCGCGCTAGGTCGCCACGCTCCCGAAGAAGGGTAATGCGCTTCTGCTGTTAAACGGTTGAGCGGTTGTTGTTCACCCGGTTGCACGTGCTCAGATCTCAGCGAAGGTCGAGCCTTTTTGCCCAAGTGACCAGCTCCTGCTTGAAGTTGTGGCAATCACAGGCTGTATCGTTCCGCGTATTCGCCCAAGAAAGGAAGGCGACAGGAGCATTGGGACCGCCCGCGGTTCCCGGCCCTTCCTCCGAGATGGAAGCACCTCGAGCGGGCGTGTCCGCAGGGCGTCGCCGCGAGCGAATTGGAAGTTTATGCATATGAAAAACTTGAGCACATGCTATTTGGATGCCCCAGCGCTTAGAAGTCAGCGCGGCGGGGCGTGCTCGGCGATGTCCGGCACCAGATCGGCGTGTGTTGCTGCCAACCCCCAATCCATTCTTTTTTCACACCAACCAGTGCGCGCCCGAGATCGGCGTCGCGCCGCCAATGGTCCATCTCCACCGAGCTTTGTGACCGGGAGCGGCAGGCTGCCCCGCCGGCGCGCCAAGGATCGGCGCACATGTCCAATAACGAAATGCTCATTGACGCGACGCACCCGGAGGAAACCCGGGTCGTCGTGTTACGTGGAGGCCGGGTAGAGGAGTTCGATTTCGAATCCGCCGCGCGCAAGCTACTGCGCGGCAATATCTACCTCGCCAAGGTCACGCGCGTGGAGCCTTCGCTCCAAGCCGCCTTCGTCGAATATGGCGGCAATCGCCACGGCTTCTTGGCCTTCAACGAAATCCATCCCGACTATTACCAGATCCCCATGGCCGATCGCCAGGCGCTCCTCGATGAGGAAGCAGCCGCTGAGGCTGAAGAGGAAGCGGCCGCCGAGGCTGAAGCAGAGGCGTTTGCACGTCGCCGCGAAGCCAGCGACGCGGACGTTGACGACCCGCTTGATGAGCCTTTGGAAGAAACCGTGGGCGATCCGGCGGAGGCCACCGACGAAAACCCCGATGGCAATGACGACCAGAATTCCGATGACCCTGCACGCGTTATGGCCGAGGCCACGCTGCCTAAGGACGACAGGATCGAGGCGCCAGACGAGCTGCCGATCGAGACTGAGGCCGGCGTGGCAGCGGCTAACGAAAATTCGCAGCCAGCCCAAGTCCTGGAAGCCGACGAAACCTCGGGCGACTCTGAGTCTGAGGCAGCCGAAATTAGCGACAGTGCCGGCGAAACTGCGCTGCGAGACGTCAATGGCGACGGCAGCGCCGACCCCGAGCGCGTAGAGCAAGTCGCCTCTGGCGAGGACGCGCTCGAGGAACTCCCCTCCCGCCCGCGCCGGCGTCCGCGCAGCTACAAGATCCAGGAGGTCATCAAACGCCGCCAGGTGATCCTCATCCAGGTCGTCAAGGAGGAGCGCGGCAACAAGGGTGCAGCGCTCACGACCTACCTCTCACTCGCGGGCCGCTATACGGTGCTGATGCCCAACACCGCCCGCGGCGGCGGCATCAGTCGTAAGATCACCAACCCGCAGGACCGCAAGCGTCTCAAGTCGATTGCAACCGACCTCGAAGTACCCAAGGGCATGGGGCTCATCATTCGTACCGCGGGCGCAGCACGCACCAAGCAAGAAATCCGGCGCGACTTCGATTACCTTTTGCGCCTGTGGGAAAGCGTGCGCGACCTGACGCTACAGAGTCAGGCGCCGAGCCTCGTTTATGAGGAAGGCAACCTGATCAAGCGCTCGATCCGCGACCTCTACAATAAGGACGTCAGCGAGGTCATCGTCGCAGGTACCCAAGCTTACCGCGAGGCCAAGGACTTCATGCGCATGCTCATGCCGAGCCATGCCAAGAACGTCGTCCCCTACCAGGATCCCGAGCCGCTTTTTACGCGTTACCAAATCGAGCGCCAGCTCAATGCAATGTTCAGCCCTTACGTAACGCTGCGGTCGGGCGGCTACCTGGTCATCAACCAGACCGAGGCGCTGGTCTCCATTGACATTAACTCTGGTAAGGCCACTCGCGAGTTCTCTATCGAGGAAACAGCGCTAAAGACGAACTTGGAGGCGGCCGACGAAATGGCGCGGCAATTGAAGCTGCGCGACTTGGCCGGCCTCATCGTCATCGACTTCATCGACATGGAGGAGAGGCGCAACAACCGCGCAGTCGAGCGCCGCCTGAAGGAAGCCTTGCGCTTCGATAGAGCCCGCATCCAAGTGGGCCGCATTAGCCATTTCGGCCTGCTTGAGATGTCGCGGCAGCGCTTGCGCACTGGCGTGCTTGAGGGATCGACATCTCAGTGCGCGCACTGCCAGGGTACGGGCATCATTCGTTCAACCGAGTCTGTGGCGCTTGCCGTGCTGAGAGGCCTAGAAGATGCGATCATGGCAGGTGCACGCACGCCGCTTGTCGCCATGACCGTGCCCTCCGTCGCGCTCTACATTCTCAACAACAAGCGCGCCTTCATCAATGACATGGAGGCCCGCCACGGCATGCCGATCACGGTCACCGGGAGCGACAAGCTGGCCGGCGCCAACTTCGCCATTGAGAAGGGCGCCGCGCCGTCGCAGACCCAGCGCCGCACTGATCGCGGCGCCGTCAGCATGGATTGGGGCCTTGAAGGCGAAGGTGACGGCGAAGTCGATGGCGAGGAAAGCGCCATTGCCCGCGGGGCGTCTCGAGATGCGGAAACCAATGCGGATGGCTCACCTCGCCGGCGCCGGCGCCGCCGGCGTCGTGGTGGCCGCCGCGAGGACCAACCGGAGGCCGACGCCATGAGTGCCGACGCCATGAGTGATGAGCAACTCGCCGATGGCGTCGACCTGAGCGAAGCCGGCAAAGACGAGATCGCCCGGCCTTTGGAAGCCGCCAATGGCGAGCCCCGCCGTGAGGGCGAGGAGGAACAGCGCACCAGCCAGCGAGGCCGCAGGCGAGGCCGCCGCGGTGGGCGGCGCACTCGCCAAGCCAGAGCTGCGGCGGAGGATTCACCGCCGAGCGCCACGGCCGAGCAGCCGGAAATTGATGCATCTGTCTCCGAGGCAGCGCCTGGCGAGCATCGGTTCGTCGATACCCAACCGGCCGAAGCCGAAAACGAGTTGCAGCCAGAGGCCGCTGCGCACTCAACGGATGCTCCCGATACCACCGAGACAACGTCTGAGCCGTCGCAAGAGAGCAAGTCAAAACCCGCACGACGCACACGCCAACGTGCCGATGCCAGCGAGCCGCGCCTAGAGCGCGTCGTGGTCGCCCCGCCTGAGGCGAACGGCGACGCAACCTCTGACACGCAGAATGAGGAGACGCCCGCACCTGCGCGGAAGGGCTGGTGGCAGCGCCGTCTCAGCGGCGAGTAAGCCTCGCCCTCACGCACTAAAAGAAAGGGCCGGAGGATACCTCCGGCCCTTTGTCATTTGTCGAGTGGAAGTGAAAGCCGAATACGGTTAGTGCCAGCTTCCACGACGGCCGCCGTGACGCCAGCCACCGCGGCCACTGCACATGCGCTTGCCCGCGTGGTGTCGGTGACCCTTCATGCCACTGGCGAACCGGCTCAGCACGACGTCGGCGACCTCTTTCTGCTCATCAGAAAGGGAGGCATAGAACGGCTTCAGAACCTCGGCGAACTCTTTGGTTTTCGCCGCACGCTCACTCATCCTGGTTGCGCGTGTGGTCATCCGCTCACTGCGGCGCTCAACCCGCTCT
>JAUWCP010000059.1 GCA_030609245.1 Hyphomicrobium sp. | reverse complement strand
CAGCCTTACCGGCGTCAATTATCTCGGCTTTGAGCGCATCAAGGCGTGGTCGGAAGTTGCGGCAGGCCTTTATGACCTAACCTCTGAGCAGATGCGCGAGGCGACCCCTGAGGGTATTCTGGCGGACGACTGCCTTGAGATGGGCCAAGCCTTACGGGACAATCCCGCGTGGATGTACGGTCACGCCGTCAGTTACAAAGCGATTGTCGAACGCGCACCGGATGACTTTGTGAAAATTTGCGGCACGCCAATCAACGGCACGGGTTTCTTCCTGTGGAACGGCGTCCACATCGAACGGCCACCTGGATTCATTCCGGGGCACTGTCACATTGAGTTTCAGACCTACGATGAGATCTGCGCGTGATGCGCCAAAGTCTGCCCTGGCCCGCACTGATAGCACGCCTGCGCTTCCTTATGGATGTCGATGAAGCGCAGCTCGCGGGTCATCTCGGCGTCGATGAACCAACCGTTAAGGGCTGGGAGCGGGGCATCCTGCTGCCGGAAAGAAGAACGCAAAAAATCCTCCGCGACAAACTACACAGGCTCGAACCCGCAATCTCGTTGAAGGCGATTGAGGCGATGCCCATAATCAGCGCCGTTCACTCCAACACAGCACTGGAGCTGTGTATTGGCGCTTCGCAGCCCTATGCTGAGACCTATGGGATGCGCGCCAGCGAATTGCGCTACACGCCTATCGGCCACATATGGGGTGACAGCCTCGAACAGGCGGCAGAAGCGCTGGCCAATAACGAGGCCTGGAGAACCGGTGAGTGCGCTATGCTGGATCACCGATCGGCATACAGGACATGGCTTTGTGGTTCGGCGCGTTGGCCGAAAAACCGAAACATCTCCAAGAGGGCGAGTTTGATCTTTCTATCACCACGCTAGACGAGCTGCTCTTGGACTAAGCGCATATATGCGCCTAGTGACCTAGCCCTTAATTTCTGCTTTGGTTTCCTTACCCGACAGCGAGGGTAAACAACTTTTGCGGTGAGAAGAGCGAGGACCAATCCCGCTGTTGCTTGAGAAAAGGATTGGTCCTCCACGAAAGATCTGGATCTCCCTCGAAACGATCTACGTGAGCCTCCACGAAGTCAGTATGCTTTGTATGATAGTCATGTGACATTCGACTTTGGTCCGCGCGCAAGCGGTGTCCCATGCGCTGCATTCGGGTTTTTAGTGCTGCTGCTTTCCGCAATCCTTAGCGGATTGTCCCCTCGGGGAGAGGGCATACCCCGGCGGGAGGGAGCACAGTAGCCTTTGAAAGGCGCTGGTCTCGGCGGACCGGCGTCTTTACTTTTCCATTCGATCCTTCTTGTTCGCGGGCCGATAGGCAATCGATACCGTGCGCGCGAGCTGGGTACAGCTGAGCGTTGGTTCGCCCTATCTGGTCAATCTGACAAAACTAGATGCTTCCTTGATTTCCGCCGATAAGTTCACCGTCTTCGGAAGGATGAACCATCCGGCGATGGCGCCGACGATCCCGAAGGGCACATTGATCCAGAACACCCGCTGCCATCCGAGTGTGTTCAACAGCAGGCCGCCGATTACGGGTCCGGCACTCAAGCCCACCGCCTGAGCGGCTGCTTGTACGCCAACGGCCAAGAAGGCGCCGATGGAGACGACGCCTACGACCAGCCAACGATAGGAGGGAAGCTGCGCCAGCGATGCCGCCGGCGGGGGTTCGCGCCTCTTCAAAATGGCGTCCGGGATCGCCGCGATCGACCAAGCGCTAGCCTCCATGCCGAGATTGGCCTCGCTCGAAGCGTGAAGTGAGAAGCGCGCGTCGCCCCCTGTCAGTATGGCATTGGTGTCCGCAGCTGCGCATTAACGAAACGCGTGCGGACGATTGGCAAATAGGAGCCGCTGTCAGATTCTCACGCTCGGGACAAAAGGCCGTTACCGCGGCACGGAAAGGGGTCGCCCTTTTGCCGAATGGTCTGTTACACTATAGCATTATCGTCGCCTGTTATGTGGGCCGGCGTATCCAATGAACATGGGGCCCGCGCACGCCCCTTAGAAAGTACTGCGGAGTAAATAGATGAAGAAGGTGCTTTTCACGGCCGTTGCGGTTTCCCTCTCGCTTGCTGGACTGAGCAACGCAGCCGAGGCTGCCAGCCTTATCTCCGGCAAGAGGTTGGAGGTCAACGTCGATCCAGACAAGGTTGCGGCAGAGACCGCCGCGCTGTGGAAACAGTTCGGCGGCTGGTGCGCCATCGCCGAATGGCATCCATCCGTGAAGTCATGCGAGGAGAGCAAGGACGGCGACACGGTCTATCGCATGCTGACGCTTGAGGATGGCGGCAAGATCAAGGAGAAGCTCGTCGGTCAGTCGGATATCAGCTACCGCTATCAGATCATCGAGAGCCCGCTCCCGGTGAAGAACTACGAGGCGCAGTTTTCGATCGTGCCCGACGATGACGATCTCGACGAGGTCAACATCGTATGGGCGGCGACATACGATGCCGCCGACGGAAAAGAAGACAAGGATGCGCGCAAGACCATTGACGGCATCTTCGGGGCGGGGATCGAAAACATCGAAGAGGTGCTGGGCGACAAGGCGGTCGATGATGACTGAGGCTGTCTGACGCGCGTATCTAAGGGAGACTGGGCACAGGGCTCGCGAGATGGTTCGCGGGCCCTTTGTTTTGGGCTAGGTAAGATTTAGTGCAAAGGCCGAAACAGCGTCGGCCGCAGCAGTGATATTGTCCGCGCGGGTGAACGGGCTGCCGCGACCGGGGCTTAGGTCATGATTGCCGTCGCTGGCCCAAACAATTTTGATCGCCCGCGATAGCGCATAGGTTTCGACCTCGGCGCGTGAGCCGAAAGGATCGCGCTCGCCTTGCACGATGAGCGCAGGGCAGCGCAGATCTTTAAGGTGGCTGGTGCGCAGCTTGTCGGGTTTGCCCGTCGGGTGAAACGGATAACCGAGGCAGACGAGGCCGGCGATATGGTCCTCAGCGCAGAGCTGATCCGCGCACAGGCTGGCAATGCGTCCGCCCATGGATTTGCCGCCAATCATTAGCTTCTGGCGACGTGGCAGGTTCTTACGCAGCTCAGCTACCACATCGACATATTCAGGGATCATGAGCTCCGCCTTTGGCGGCGGGCGGCGCTTACCATCTTTGCGACGTTGCGCCATGTAAGCGAACTCGAAGCGGCTGACGCGTAAGCCCCGCTCGGTGAGCAGGCCCGTCATCATCTCGAGAAATGGGCTGGTCATCGGCGCGCCGGCGCCGTGCGCCAGCACCAGATGGGCGGCGGCATCCTCAGGTCCGCTGGTTCGAATTTCTCTCATGGGCGCCTTGTCGTTCTGAGTTTAGCGAATCGTTTCCACAATCATCGCTGGCAGCAACACCACCAGGCATGGCCTTGGCGACACTAAGCGGCTGGTTTGCCCGGCTTAAGGGGGCGGGTCGCAATTTGGCCGAAGAGGCCTAATATCGGGGAGTATTCGCCATTCGACGGGGGCAGTCCTATGCGCCGGAGCCTGATCCATTTCCTGATTGCGCCGTTCGTCTTCATTGCTTTTGCCGCACCGGTCTTCGCTGTCGAACCGATTGTTACGATTGCCGTACCTGTGCCGGTCGAAGTTAAGAGAGGACCGGTACCGGTCCCACCGCGCAAGCCCGAGCCTCCGAAAGAAGCGCAAAAGACGAAGACAAAGAAGTCCGCAGTCGCCAAATATCATTTCGGCGCGAAAAAGACCGCTGCTGCGCTCCGGCCCCGCTCCATTGGCTGGTATGCCAAGGGCTGCCTTGCCGGCGGCGAGAAGCTGCCCGCCACCGGCCCCGCATGGCAGTCGATGCGATTGTCGCGCAACCGTCAGTGGGGTCATCCCAAGATGATCAAACTGGTGAAGCGCCTGGCGATCGAGGCCAAGAAGCATGACGGCTGGCCGGGTCTGCTCGTGGGTGATATTTCGCAGCCGCGCGGCGGTCCCATGATCACAGGGCATGCGAGCCATCAGGTCGGCCTCGATGCTGATATTTGGCTGATGCCGATGCCGGATCGAGTCCTGACGCGCATAGAGCGCGAGCAGATCTCCGCCACATCTATGCTCGACAAGACGAGCCTTGCCGTCAACGAAGAAGTCTTCACCGACACGCAGGTCGCAGTGATCAAGCGGGCAGCTTCCTACCGGGAGGTGCAGCGCATCTTCGTGCACCCCGCAATCAAGAAGGCGCTATGCGAGAAGGCCGGTAGCGACCGCAGGTGGTTGGCAAAGGTGCGCCCGCTATGGGGGCACTACTATCACTTCCATATCAGGATGCGCTGCCCTAACGGCGGCTGCCGGTCGCAAAAGTCGGTTACGGGCGATTACGGGTGCGGCAAGGAAGTCGACCGCTGGTTGAAAAAGATCGAAGCGTCGTTGAAGCCAAAGCCGAAGCCCAAGAAGAAGCCCACCAAAAAATGGATACCGCCGAGCGAGCGCCGCAAGATTACGATTGCGCAGCTGCCGCGTGCATGCCGCAAGGTTCTCGAAAGCGCTGGCACCCAAGTGGCAGCCGAAGAGGTGCCGGTTAAAAAGCCGGTGCAAGCGACTGCGACGGCAAAGAAGTAGCTAGTCTGCCGTAACACCAGTGGGCAGCGGGCAGGCAACGCCCGTTCCGTCCAGGCCGCAATATCCGTGCGGAACCTTTGACAGGTACTGCTGGTGATAGTCCTCGGCGAAATAGAACTCAGGCACCGGCACGATCTCGGTGGTGATGGTGCCGAAGCCGCCCTTTGCCAGCATCTCCTGGTATTGGGCCTTTGAGGATTCAGCCGCTGTGCGCTGGGCGTCGCTAAACGTATAGATGCCGGAGCGGTATTGCGTCCCGACATCGTTGCCTTGGCGCATGCCCTGCGTCGGGATGTGACTTTCCCAGAAGGTCTTGAGCAGTTGCTCGTAGCTGATGCGCCTTGGGTCGAAAACGACGAGCACGACCTCGTTGTGGCCAGTGAGGCCTGAGCAAACCTCCTCGTAAGTGGGATTAGGTGTCAGCCCGCCGGCATAGCCAACGGCGGTAATCCAGATGCCGTTTGCCAGGCTCCAGAACTTACGTTCCGCACCCCAAAAGCAGCCCATGCCAAACACCGCCTTCTCGGTGCCCGGCGGATAGGGCTCTTTGAGTGGGCGGGAAAATATGTGGTGCTCTTCGGCTGTGGGAATGGGATTGGCACGGCCTGGAAGGGCTTTCTCAGCGGCTGGCATCTCGGCCTTCTTCCTGCGCAAAGGCATCGCAAACACCCTAGAGCAAGATCGTTCTTGATGGAATTGCTCGCCAATCCCGCGAGATCTCCGGCAAGAACGTGAAACAGGTTCGAGGCTTTGGAACAGTTACGCACCTGATATAGTGGCGCCATAGGGTCATGTGCAGTCCAGCGCCGCCCTCATGTTATCGTGATTGGCGGCCATGTTCGGCTGAGACGTGAGTATAGGGGAGTTTAAGCCGATGGCCGATGCCTTGGCGGCAATGGGGCAAGCTTCGACAGCAACGCCGGCGCCGAAGCATGAGCAAACGGTTTATGAGTCCGGCGTAGGGCGCAAGCTGGCCTTTTCATTTATTTTCCTGCTGTTACTTCCGTTCTTTATCAGTCTGCCGCCGATGCTCTTTTGGCGTCTCTCACAGGGCCAATGGCTCGACACGATTGGGTTGATGATCTTGGCGGCCGGGTTCACGTTCATCATGGTCCTGGTGATCATCGAGCTCATGCACTCGCTTCGCGCCCGCATCGAGCTTGGTGAAAAGTCGGTGAAAATGACGCTGCCCTCAGGCCGCGGCCCGACGCCGGTTGTGCGCTACGCAACGCACGACATCCCTTATGATCAAATCCAGGCGGTCGAAACGCGTCGTGAAATCTATGGTGGCTCAGTCGCGCCGGTGCTGCTCAAAGGCGCGCGTCTCATTCTGAAGGATGGAAGCAGGGTGCCGCTCGGTTACGTTAGCGAGGCGAACACCGACCCCTGTTTGCCCTTTCCCGAGATTGCGCGTCAGATTGCAGAGCGTGCCGGCCTCAGCGTCAACGATCGCGGCAACGTGCGCCGTTCGATGCAAAAGAAGTTCCTTGGCTTCAAAAAAGAGATCGTGGACGAAGAAGAGGGGCCAGTTGAGGAGGCGGAGATTGAGACCCTCAACAAGAGCCATCACCGCTGGGTAATGCGACTGATCGGATTGCTCGGCGTGCTGGTCGTGCTTGGCATTGCATTGGACATCATTTTCCCGCCGAGCAGTGGTTTGCCGCCGGCGCTGACGAGCCTCATCAAGACGTACGTTATCCCTGCCGACACCACGCCTGGAAACTAGCGGTCAAGACGCGCTGCGTTTGCATCGGCGTCAGTTGATGTGGACTTTGAGTTTGTGGCGGTGGCGGCCAAAATAGCCGCTAAGAATTGTAAGCAGGCCGAACAAGACGAACGTCGGCAAGTTCAAGACACTCATGATCACGGTATCCCAGACCCATGCGGGTGCGGACTGGTTGACGGTCTTGCGCGCAGCTTCGAGCGAGTCCGGGGCCAGCTCTTTCCAATGACCGATGACGCTCGTTGTCTCGAAGGGCCCCGTTCCATTCCACGCAGGCGTGGCGTCCGTGACGAGTGCCACGACGGCAACGAGCGCGAAAATGCCGGCGAGAAAACGCAACGCAGCCATGGGGCGCTGTCCTCCTTTTCAGTTGTCTCAAGCCTTGCGCGAACTAGAGTGCAAGGCCCGCAGCGCACGAGCCATCATGTGATGCCCAAAGTCTTGTGCAAACTCTGCAGCGTCGCGATGGCGTCTTGCCCGGCAAACAGAAAACCATCGATTCCGGCCGCTTTCAGTGCCGCCTCGTTGTTTCCAGGACGCCCTTCCATCAGCACTGCGGTTGCGCCGGCAGCCTTGAGTGCTTTTGCGGCGGCCGCGGCCTGGTCTGCGTAAATCGCATCGGACGAACACAGACAGGCAACGCTCGCACCGGACTTCGTGAATGCGGCAGTTGCAGCGTCCGCATCTTTGTAGCCATCGCTATTCAGCCCGTCGATGCCGCCAGCGGCAAGGAAGTTCCACACCCAAGTCGATCGCGTGTTGTGGTCGATGATCTCACCGAGGTTCGCCTGGAACACGCTCGGACGTTTGCCCGTTTTTGCGAAGGCTGCATCAGCGGCGTCGCGAAGCGCTTCAAACGCTTCGCCAAGACGGTGCGGTGCCAACGGGCGCGCTTGTTGTTTTCCCGGGACTGGTGATGCCTCGGGGTGCGGTGTGACCTTGACGCCGTCATCGGCCAGCAGCGGAAAGACAGAGACGCCGGTCAGCGGTGTGGCGCCCTTGGCGATCGACGCGCTGCGCGCTTCAGCGACGCGCGCGATCTCGTCTTGGAAGTAGCCGGAAGACAGAGCTGCGGCCAGCCCGCCCTTGGCCTCGATTTCTTGGAACAGGGCCCAAGACTTTTTCGCCAGCTCGTCGGTGAGCTTTTCCACGTACCAGGAGCCGCCGGCGGGATCGACGACGCGTCCGAGCGACGACTCTTCTTGCAAGACGAGCTGCGTGTTGCGCGAAACGCGCCGTGCAAAACGGTCGGGCGCGCCCAATGCCCAAGTGTAGGGCAGAACGGTGATGGCGTTGGCGCCGCCGAAAGCCGCGCCCGCGCACGCTGCGGTGGTGCGCAGCATGTTGGTCCACGGATCGCGCTTGGCCATCATGCGCTCTGACGACACGGCGGTGATGTGCATGACGGCTGGCGAGGCGTTTGAAGCTTCACCGATGCGCGCCACGATACGGCGTGCGGCGCGCACTTTTGCAGCGGTAAGGAACAGATCGGTATCGACCGACAGGGCGAACGCGATCTGCCCGAGCGCATTTTCGGCCGCTATGCCGGCCGCCTCGAAGGCGTGCAAATAGGCAACGAGTGCGGCGGCAAGAAAAGCCAGCTCTTGGGCCTCGCTGGCGCCGGCCTCGTGCGGGATGGTGGCGTCGACGAGGACGCTGGTAAGTTTGGGCTGTTGACCGTGTGCCTCGCCGGCGAGATTGACGGTTTCAGCAAGCGCAGTGTCGAGCGGCGCCCAGGCGTTACCCAAGCGCGCAAGTGCGCCCAGCGGATCGATGTTGAGATGACCGGTGACGGTTCCTGGCTTGGCGCCAAGGGTTCCAAGCGCGCCCAGAAAATGACGCGCGGCGTCGCAACCGGCGAGGCCGCCCTTGAGCTGGACCGGCGCGTAGTCGAGATAGACGCCGGTGAGCGCGGTGGCCATGTCAGCGGGGCTCGCGATCTTGACCCCAAACTGGCCGGGGCTTTCGATCTGCAGCACCACGCCGTTTGCGCCACCTTCCAATTCTTCGAGGATGGCCTTGTTTGCTGCCGCCGCATCGGGTTCGCTTATGCGTTGGTGGATCTGCCAGCCAAGTCCGTCGGCCTGCGCATTGGTGCCCCGTGTGAAGGGTGCAGCACCCGGCATCGCCGTATCGGCCCCTTTGAGCTGATCGGCACGCGTGTAGAGCGGCTCAATGCGCAATCCGTCGGCGGTGTGCGCAACGAGCCGCTTGTCGAAGTCGGCGCCTTTGAGCGCTTTCTCAACAAGCTGGCGCCACGTCTCGTAAGTGGCAGGCTCAAAGCCGCTTGCAAGAGCGCGCGGTGCGGGGTTGTCCGTCATTGTTCCGAGGTCCTCGCTTGTCCTCATTGTCGATTGCCGATGTCCGGCATGCTCCAGCCCATTCTATAATCGCTCAAGGCGCCGCTTCGCACGCCCTAATCGCAGGTTGCGGCCTTCCGCGTCGCTTCAGCGCGGTGAGTGATCATCTTTGCCTGCGCGTCCATAGTTTTCCCCAAGTCCGCCATGCAACTGATGTTTGCAAACCCTACCCTCTCATGCCAAGACGCGATTGCGACGTGATGAGTCGCAGCATTTCCCAACTCAGATCCGGAGCCAGTCATGAGCCAGTCGGTATTGCAGGACGGTAAGATCTTCGTCGGCAAGAGCGTCAAGCCGGAGTATCTGGACCTGCGATTGGCGAACCGGCACGGACTTATTACCGGCGCCACTGGTACGGGCAAGACCGTAACATTGCAAATCTTGGCGGAAGGGTTTTCGCAGGCGGGCGTGCCTGTCTTCGCAGCCGATATCAAGGGCGATTTGTCGGGAATTGCTGCCAAGGGCGAACCCAAGGATTTTGTTGCAAAGCGCGCTGAGGTCGTCGGGCTGGAGAATTTCGAGTACGGGTCGAGCCCAGCGGTTTTCTGGGATGTTTTCGGCAAAATGGGACATCCCGTCCGCGCCACCGTCGACGACATGGGGCCGCTGCTTCTGTCACGCATGCTGGAACTCAACGACGTGCAGGAGGGTGTGCTCCACGTCGCTTTTCGCGTTGCCGCCGACGACAAGTTGCCCTTGATGAACCTCGCCGACCTGCGGGCCATCATCAATCACGTGGCGGAACGCTCTATAGAGCTTTCCACAAAGTACGGTAATGTTGCGACCAGCTCTGTCGGTGCGATACAGCGCCGTTTGTTGGTGCTGGAGGAACAGGGCGCCGATCACTTCTTCGGCGAACCGGCGCTCGATATTTGGGATTTTATTCGCACCGGGTCGGACGGCCGCGGGGTGATCAACATTCTCGCCGCCGACAAGCTGATGGAGAAGCCGCGGCTTTATGCAACGTTTCTGCTGTGGATGCTGACCAAGCTGTGGCAGACGCTGCCCGAGGTCGGCGACCAGCCCAAGCCCAAGCTCGTGTTCTTCTTTGATGAGGCACACTTGCTCTTTGACGATGCGCCGGACGCGCTGATGGATCGCGTGGAACAAATCGCGCGTCTTGTGCGCTCGAAGGGCATCGGCGTGTACTTCGTCACGCAGAACCCATTGGACGTGCCCGACTCGGTTTCGGCTCAGCTCGGCAACCGTGTTCAGCATGCGTTGCGCGCATATACGCCGAAAGAGCAGAGGGCCGTGAGGGCTGCGGCCGAAACGTTTCGCCCGAACCCTGAGATCGATACGGAAAGGGCGATCCTCGAACTTAAGGTCGGCGAGGCACTCGTCTCGATGCTGGAGAGCAAAGGCGAACCTTCCGTCGTGCAGCGCACGTTGATCCGCCCGCCAAAAGGCCGGATCGGTCCGCTGTCGGATGTAGAGCGACGCACTCTCATTTCCCAGAGCGCGCTCTATGGCAAGTACGAAGAGGTCAAGGACCGCGAGAGTGCGCACGAGATTCTGCAAGAGCGTGCCGGGGACGTGGCTGAGGAGGCGAACGCATCGAGGGGCGGCTGGATCGATTCTATCTTTGGAAGCACGCGGGGCCCCTCCGGACGAAAGCGCCAGGGCATGGGGGAGATGATCAGCCGCGATTTGCAGCGTTCCCTTTCGCGTACTATCGCTTCGGCGATCAGAGACATTATCAAGAAGTCCCTTAGATTGCGCTGAGCGGCGATTTGACGGGCGTCAACGCCGCCGCCGTGCTGCGCGCTAATATGGGGCAGCTAGGGGTGTGCTCAGGGGACGTCCAATGAATAAGTTATTTGGGACAGGTGCAGGATTGTTTGCCGCATTGCTGCTGGCAGGAACAGCGCTTGCTCAAAGCGGCAATGGGACCATTGTCCAAGGCCGCGCGCTGCTAGAGGCGAATTGCGCGCGCTGTCACGCGATCGGGCAGGATGGTGCGAGTCCGCATGAAACGGCGCCCCCGTTTCGCGTCGTCGTGACGCTTTACCCGCCAGAGTCGCTTGCCGAGGCGCTGGCCGAAGGCATCGTCTCAGGGCACCCGGATATGCCTGAGTTCGTTTTCAAGCCGCCGGAAATAGAAGCCATTATCGCTTATCTCGACAGTCTTAAGCCGGCAGAGGATGTCTCGCCCCAAAAAGATTGAAGCAAATCATTTTCGGGAAATGCAAACGGCGCTCCAAGATCTTGGGGCGCCGTTGCAAATGACGATCTACGTGGTGAAGTGCTGTAAGCTCAGCCCACCAGCTCCTCGACATGCTCCCAGTTGACGAGGTTGTCGAACCAGGCCTCCAGGTACTTCGGCCGCGCATTGCGGTAGTCGATGTAATAGCTGTGTTCCCACACGTCGCAGCCGAGAATGGGTTGCGCTCCGTGCATCAGCGGGTTTTCGCCATTGGGCGTTTTTGCTACTGCAAGTTTGCCATCCTTAATGACGAGCCAGGCCCAGCCAGAGCCGAATTGCGTTTTGCCGGCCTCGATGAAGTCGTTGCGCAATTTATCGTAGCCGCCAA
>JAUWCP010000049.1 GCA_030609245.1 Hyphomicrobium sp. | reverse complement strand
GTGGCAACGATTGCCATACGCTCGGCGTCTGAGGGGTTGGTTGCCCGGTAGACGTGCTTCACCGTGTACTCATAAAGCAAACGTACAAGCTCATCTTGAAATTGCGAAAGGCCTGCGGCGCAACGCCGGCCATCGCGGTCCACCTCAAGGCCGGCGCGCGCAGCGTTGCGCGCCTCGTCGACGAGCGATTTCAACCGATCGGTGATAATACCGCGCACTTCGGTAGCATCACCCGCCGCATGCGCGACCGTGGCAAGCTCCTCGCGAAGCTCTTCCGGGTCGAAATAAGGTGCAACCGTGTGAATCGCTTTGTCCATGCTTCCAATTCTATAGCGGCTTGGCCGTCAGATGGACCGGGCCTTGCAATCTAGCGCTTAGGTTTTGTTTTGGCATTGCGAAGCGTTTTGAGCCGATAGATCGCATCGAGCGCCGCACGCGGCGTCAACTCATCTGGCTTAATGGCATCGACAGCCTTATCCACAGGTGACGGCCCCTGATCCTCAACTGGGGGCCCTTGCGGACGGGTTACCGCAAAAAGTGGCAGCTCGTCGAGCGGACCATCCCGCACACCCTTCTTGCTCTCCGTTTTTTCCAGGAGCGCCAAAACTTCGCGCGCACGCCCAATAACATTTTCGGGCAGGCCGGCGAGCTTGGCGACCTGGATGCCGTAGGAGCGATCAGCGGCACCTGGCTTTACCTTGTGCAAGAATACGATCTCATCGTGCCACTCCCGGACGTCCATGGTCACGTTGGCGACGCCATCGAGCCGGCGGGCCAGTGCGGTCAGCTCGTGGTAGTGGGTGGCAAATAGCACGCGCACTTTCGAGACGTCGTGCAGGAACTCGACGGTTGCCCAAGCGATGGATAGGCCATCAAATGTTGCAGTTCCGCGGCCGATCTCATCAAGGATGACGAGCGAGCGGTCTGTTGCTTGATTGAGGATGGCGGCCGTCTCCACCATCTCGACCATAAACGTCGAGCGACCGCGCGCTAAATCATCGGACGCGCCGACGCGGCTAAACAGACGGTCGACCACGCCGATGGTGGCCACACGCGCCGGCACGTAGGAACCCATCTGCGCAAGCACCACTATGAGCGCGTTCTGGCGCAGGAAAGTGGATTTTCCAGCCATATTCGGTCCGGTAACGAGCCAAATGCGGGCATCCGTGCTCTCGTCGAAACCGGGCGTTGGCGGTATCTCGACCCGTCCCAAAATGCAGTCGTTCTCAATAAATGGGCCCGCCTTCGACGCCTTGAGCGCTTGCTCGACCACGGGGTGGCGCCCACCGTGAATCTCGAAGGCTTGGCTGTCATCAATTGCGGGCCGAACATATCCCTCCATGCGGGCCAATTCTGCCAATCCCGCCGTTGCATCGAGTTCAGCAAGAGCAGCCGCGACTTCACCCAAGCCTTGCTCTTCGTTCTGCACTGCCGTGGCAAGTTCGGCGAATATGTCCTGCTCCAGGCTCAGCGCTCGCTGTGTGGCCGCAGCAATCCGGCCTTCCGTCTCGGCAAGTTCGGCCGTAGAGAACCGCACAGCATTCGCCATTGTCTGGCGGTGGCGAAACGTACCAGAGAGTGGTTCTTCGAAGAGAGGCTTAGCGTTGCCTTGCGTCGCCTCGACATAGAAGCCGAGAATGTTGTTGTGCCGGACCTTTAGCGACTTGATGCCCGTGCTTTCGATATATTTTACCTCAAGCGCAGCCATGACGCCGCGGCTGTCCTCCCTGAGGCGGCGCGCTTCGTCGAGCTCAGGCCGGTAGCCTTCGCGCACAAACCCGCCGTCGCGGCGCAAGTGTGGTGGATCGTCAACGAGCGCAGCGGCCAGCGCGCCATGAAGCTCTTCGCCAACCGCGCGCAGCCGCGCTGTGATCTGCCCCAGCTCCTCTGGCAAGCCCATACCGTCTCCCTGTGAGGCAAGCAGACTTGCGCATCGTGACGCCATAGTCAGACCGTCACGTACCGCTGAAAGGTCGCGCGGTGAGCCGCGTGCGAATGCGAGGCGCGAAACCGCACGCGCCATATCCGGTGCTGAGCGCAGGACATCCCGCACCTCTTCACGCAAATCTTCTTCCTCGATCAGAAAGCCGACGGAATCGAGCCTGCCTTCGATCTGGCCTGGCTCACGCAGAGGGCTCGCCATTCGCCCTGCAAGCTCGCGCGCTCCAGGCCCGGTCACGGTGCGATCGATTGCGGCGAGTAGGCTGCCCTACTTCTCGCCCGACACCGACCGCGTAAGCTCAAGGCTTGCGCGACTTGCAGCGTCGATCAGCAACGTCGTGTCGGAGCCTGACTTTTTCGGTGGGCGCACCACTGGCTTGCGACCGATCTGTGTCAGATCGACGTACTTGAGCGTAGCGCCGATGGCGGCAAGCTCGGGCCGGGTGAACCCTCCAAAGCCGCCCAACTCGGCGACCTTGAGCTGCGCCTTGAGCGCCACTTCCCCGGCAAGACTGTCAAAATAGGCAGACGGCACCGGTGTGGCGGCAGCACCGGCCAACTCCACCCAACGCGTCAATTCCTGGTCGGCGAGGAGCCCTTCGGCCACGATGATCTCACTCGGCGCCAGCCGCACAAGCTCGCCAGGCAGATCAACGCCTCTCACCTCGCCGACTTCGAATTCGCCTGTGGAAATATCAAGCGAGGCGAGTGCTACCGGCACGTCGGATTGCACCACGGAACCGGCCCCTGCATCAGGAGGAGCGAACAGGGCGGTAAGGTAGTTGCGCGCCTTTGCATCGAGTAGCGCGTCCTCGGTCAACGTCCCGGGCGTCACGAGGCGCACGACGTCACGCCGGACCACTGCCTTGGCGCCGCGCTTCTTTGCCTCAGCAGGGTCCTCCAACTGCTCTGCGACGGCGACCCTGTACCCCAGTCTGATCAGACGTTGCAGGTATTCATCGGCACGGTGGATCGGCACCCCGCACATGGGGATGTCTTCGCCCAGGTGCTTGCCACGCTTGGTAAGGACGATGCCGAGCGCTGCGGAAGCCACCACCGCGTCGTCAAAGAACAGCTCATAGAATTCGCCCATGCGATACCAGAGCAGACTATCGGGATTGGCGGTCTTGATCTCCAGATACTGTGCCATCGACGGTGTGGCTTCACCGCCGGCCGGGCCCAGCGATGCCTCGGGCCTGGCGGCCTTCTTGGGGGCGGCTGCGTGCCGCGCCGGCTGACCTTTTGTCCGTGGTCGGTTGGACCCCATCGCCCCGCCCCATCCCTAAACGCCATCCCCGGTGGGCGGCTACGATAGCCAGCCGCCGGCGCGAGAGAAACCCGCCGATCGCCCGGCCCGAAAAGTGAATGGACCATCAGGCGATCATTAACAGTTGTTTGATTGTTTTACTCGTCCCGCCGACCTATTTTGGGTCGTCCCTAACTTCATGGTCATACCCTCGCATGAGCACCAAAAAAACCTCCAAGTTCGCGCAAGCCCGCTTTACCGAACAGGAAGCCCTTCAGTTCCACGCCCAAGGCAAGCCAGGCAAGCTCGAAATCACACCCACCAAGCCGCTGGCAACACAGCGGGATCTTTCGCTCGCATACTCGCCGGGCGTCGCCGTTCCCGTTCACGCTATCTCTCAGAATCCGTCTTGCGCCTAC
This sequence comes from Hyphomicrobium sp., assembly GCA_030609245.1. Taxonomy (GTDB): domain Bacteria; phylum Pseudomonadota; class Alphaproteobacteria; order Rhizobiales; family Hyphomicrobiaceae; genus Hyphomicrobium_A. Next base: position 8,752 of record JAUWCP010000049.1, on the reverse strand, counting down.
GACTACACCAATAAGGGCAATCTCGTCGCCGTCGTTTCGAACGGCACTGCGATTCTAGGGCTTGGTAACCTCGGCGCTCTGGCATCCAAGCCGGTGATGGAAGGAAAGGCCGCGCTCTTCAAACGCTTCGCCGACATCGACGCTATCGATCTGTTGGTCGATTCAGAGGATGTCGATGTCTTCATCAACTGTGTGCGCTATTTGGCGCCATCGTTTGGCGGCATCAATCTTGAGGACATCAAGGCACCCGACTGCTTCATCATCGAACAGAAGCTTAAAGAGCTTCTCGACATTCCCGTTTTCCACGACGACCAACACGGGACCGCGATCATCGCGGCGGCCGGGCTCATCAATGCGCTGGAACTCACGGGCCGCGACCTCAAAAAGTTCAAGCTCGTCGTGAATGGCGCCGGCTCGGCCGGGATCGCCTGCCTCCAACTCCTCGTCACAATGGGTATGCCGAAGAGCAACGTCATTCTGTGCGACACCAAGGGGGTCATCTACCAGGGCCGCAAGGAAGGCATGAACCAATGGAAGTCAGCGTACGCCTCCACGACCAAGGCACGAACGCTAGCAGAGGCGCTTGACGGCGCTGATGCTTTCTTCGGCCTGTCGGCGAAGGGTGCGGTCACGCCTGACATGGTGGAGGCAATGGCGCCTAAACCCATCATCTTCGCCATGGCCAATCCGGATCCGGAAATCACACCTGAGGACGTCGCAAGTGTGCGCGACGACGCCATCATTGCCACTGGCAGGTCCGATTATCCTAATCAGATCAACAATGTACTCGGCTTCCCCTTCCTTTTTCGTGGGGCACTCGATGTGCAGGCCTCCACGATAAACGACGCCATGATGATCGCGGCGGCCCACGCGCTGGCCGAGCTGGCACGCGCTGAGGTTCCCGATCAGGTCGCCGCCGCCTATCACGGACGGCGCACGACATTCGGGTCCGAATACATCATTCCCGCGCCGTTCGACCCGCGCCTTATCAGCTACGTGCCACTCGCTGTGGCAAAAGCCGCGATGGACTCAGGCGTCGCCAGAAAGCCCATCGTCGATATTGAGGCCTACACGGCACGGCTCGAAGGGCGCCTCGACCCTATTGCTGGATGGTTGCAGTCCACGTTCAGTGACGTTCGAGCGGAGCCGAAGCGCGTCGTCTTCGCGGAGGGCGAAGAGCCCGCCGTTATCCGCGCAGCGCATGCCTATTTCACGCAAGGTTTCGGACAGCCCGTGCTGTTAGGCACAACCGATACGGTCCGCGAGCAGTTCCAGGCCCTTGGTATGACGCTGCGGCCCGACTACGAACTCATCGACATTCGCAGCTCGCGCTACATGGACGAATTCACAGACTATCTCTACGCACGGCTGCAGCGCCGCGGCTACCTGCGGCGCGACTGCCAACGCCTCGTCGCCAACGAGCGCAACGTCTTCGGCGCGCTGATGGTGGCACATGGCTATGCTGACGCAATGGTTTCCGGCGTCACGCGCAACTGGATGAGCGTCTATGAGGACGTGCATCGTGTGATGGAGCCCAAGCCCGGCCGGACAGTGATCGGTGTGACGCTTGCACTATGCCGCGGCCGCGCGGTTCTCATTGCCGATACCAGCGTGCACGCTATGCCCACCTCTGAAGAGCTTGCCGATATTGCGGTGCAGGCCGCTTTGGCGGCACGCGATTTCGGGATCGAACCACGGGTGGCACTGCTTGCGTACTCAACCTTCGGTCAGCCCCGCGGCGAGCGATCGGATCAGGTGCGCGAGGCCATAGAAATCCTCGACAGCCGCCAGATCGACTTTGAATACGATGGCGATATGGCTGCCGACGTGGCACTAAACCGCGACCTGATGGCGCACTACCCATTCTGCCGCCTGAGCGACACCGCAAACGTCCTCATCATGCCGGCGTTCCACGCTGCCTCGATCTCAACCAAGATGCTCAAGGAGCTTGGTGGCGCGACCATCATCGGGCCGATCCTCGTCGGGCTGTCCTACCCGGTGCAGATCTGCTTGTTCGGGGCCAAAGACACCGACATCGTCAACATGGCGGCCATTGCCGCCTACGGTGCCCGCCGGTAGTGCAGCGGCCTAGAGCAAGATCGTTCTTGATGGAATCACTTGGCCTTCGCCCGGGAGGTCTCCAACAGATAAGTGAATCTTACTCTAAATCAAAAGTGTAGAGACTGATTCACGTTTCACTTGGACGCGACTCAAGCGCTTCCAAGTGAAACGATCAGGCTCTAGGCGCGAGAACCGCTCACATGACCTTCGACGCCGGTCAAATGGCGTTTGTGGAAGCCCCATTCCATGTCAAACAGCCGGCGAACGGCGATTGCCACAGCGCTGTTGATGGGCAGCCAAGCCAGGGCGTAGGCCCAGATGAGGAGCGCGTACGTCCAGCCAATTGGATAGACGAGCACGCCGTAGACGGTGCACAGAGTCCCGGCCACCTGCGTGGCCTCCAGAACTGCAAACATCTTCCAGCTGGGCCACGGCCGGGACCAGAACCAACGCTGATTGCGGGTGACGTAGAGGGTGAGATGCCCTGCAACGAGCAGCTTCAGAAAAATCAGTGTTTGGATAATCTCGCGGTCCAGGTGCAGCACGCGGTCCACGTACCAAAACAGTAAGAATGTCGCGAAAAGCCCCAAAACGCCAAGCGTTGTCGCTACCGTTAATACGCGGCGCATTTCCCAGCGCACCGGCTTCTCCGCCGTCGGCGCATTGTCGAAAGCGATCATCATGATGGGCAGATCGTTGAGCATCGCCAACAGCACGATCATGACGGCCGTCACCGGGTAGAAGTTAAAAATGATGATCGACCCTGTCATGAAGAGAAGAACGCGGATCGTCTCGGCAATGCGGAATGTTGCGTAGCTCGACATGCGCTCGAAAATGCGCCGGGCTTCGGCGATGGCGTGCGTGATTACGCCGATTCCCGGAGCGGTGAGGACAAGGTCTGCGGCCGCGCGCGCCGCATCAGTGGCACCGCTCACCGCGATACCGACATCGGCCTGTTTCAGGGCCGGGGCGTCATTTACGCCGTCGCCGGTCATGCCGACGATGTGATCTCCGCCTCCGGTCTGAAGCGCTTTGACGATCTTGAATTTATGCTCAGGGAACACGCGCGCCACGCCGGCCGCGTTCTCGATGCGCTCGCGAACGACCTCATCGCTGGCGCCGTCAAAGAGCTTGTCGGCAGAGAGCATTTGGCCTTCGAACCCGAGCTTGGCCCCAATCTGCTTGGCGATGGCCTCGTGGTCGCCAGTGACCATCTTGATGTCGATGCCCATCTTGCGGGTTCTCGCAAGCGTCTCTGCAGCATCATCGCGTGGCGGATCGAAGAGCGGCATAAGGCCGAGAATGCGCCACTTTCCGTCGCTTCCAGCGGCCGCGACGGCTAGGGCCCGATAGCCTTCCGTGCCGAGCTTGTCGACTTGGTTTTCGTAGGCCTTCCGCTCGCTGCCACTCGCCTTACACAGGTCGAAAATGACCTGGGGCGCACCCTTGCTGTAGTGCAACGTCTTGCCATCGCGCCCGACCTCGGCCTCGGTGCGTTTGCTGATCGGATCGAAAGGCGTGAACTTGGAAAGTTTGGCGAGCGCCTTTCCGCCCTGCTTCTCCCATCCTTTGATGACCGCGTTGTCGATGGCATCGGGGTTTTCGTGGTTGGAAGCCAGCGCGGCCGCCTCAAGTAGCTCGTCAGACGACTCGCCGCTTGCAGGAAGCAAATCGCCAAGGGTTAGCTGGTTCTTCGTCAGCGTTCCGGTCTTGTCGGAACACAGGATGTCGATACCAGCAAGCTCCTCGATCGCAACGAGGCGCGAGACGACCGCCTTCATACGCGCGATTCGCTCCGCCCCAATGGCCATGGTGACGGACAATACGGCCGGCAGCGCTACCGGAATGGCTGCGACCGTCAGGATGAGGCAGAACTGCAGCGTTTCGAGAAAGGGCTCCTGGCGGAACAGCGAGACGATGAGAATGAGTATGATCAGGGCGATCGTTGCGACGATGAGAAAGTTGCCAATGCGCAAAACGGCGCGTTGGAAATGGGAGCGCGTCTCAGCAGACTGAACCAGCTCTGCGGTGCGCCCGAAATAGGTCTTCATACCCGTGGCCGTGACGATGCCGTTCATGGCGCCGAGCTTGACGACCGAGCCGGAGTAAGCGTCGTCCCCCACATTCTTGTCGACGGGAAGGGACTCACCGGTCAGTGCCGATTGATCGGCGCTCAAATAGTCGCCGCTCACAAGCTTGACGTCGGCGGGGATTACGTCGCCGATCTTCAGCGCGATGACATCGCCGGGCACGAGATCGCGGGCGGGCATCGTGCTCCAAATGCCATTGCGCAAAATGCGCGCGACAGGCGCCAGCTGCTTCTGGAGCACTTTGATGGCATCTTCCGCCTTGCTTTCCTGCCAGTAGGAAACACCCGCATTGACCAGCAGCATTGCGGCGATGATGGCAAAGTCCGTCCAGTCGCGCACGATCAGCGATAGGATCGCAGCCGCCTCGATCATCCACGGTATCGGACCCCAGAAGTAGCGAATAAGACGCTCAAGAAGCGTCGTCTTCTTCTCTTCGATGGCGTTGGGGCCGTATTGAGCGAGCCGCTTGGCGGCGTCGTCAGAAGATAAACCTTTGGTCAGATCGGTCTCAGCTACCGGCGGCTCAGTTGCGGCTCTCGTGTCCGCCCCATGGGCAGGCTGAGATTTTTGATCGGCCATACGCGCCTCCAGACCCTATCAGCGGTGAGCTTTCTCCTAGAGCAAGATCGTTCTTGATGGAATCGCTCACCAAGCCCAGAAGGTTCCCGACAAGAACGTGAATCTTGCTCTAAATCAAAAGGGTAGAGACTGATTCACGTTTCACTTGGACGCGACTCAAGCGTTTCCAAGTGAAACGATCAGGCCCTAGAGCAAGATCGTTCTTGATGGAAACGCTCACCAAGCCCAGAAGGTCCAACAAGAACGTGAATCTTGCTCTAAATCAAAAGTGTAGAGACTGATTCACGTTTCACTTGGACGCGACTCAAGCGTTTCCAAGTGAAACGATCAGGCTCTAGGCCGATCCGACCTTTTACTATGACTCCAGGTTCAATTCTGACTTTTCGCCACTATGCGTCGCAGCGAATGCCAGGCGCTCATAAAGTCATAGAATGATGCGGCGTCACGCCTGCCTATTTTGCAGCGCGAACCGGCAAACAAATCTGGCAGTGAGTGGCGCACCCAATGAGCCCCGATGTCACGCATTGACCGAGATGCGGCTTTTAACTTCGTCGGGCGTGCCGAAATGCTCGAAGTAGCGCGGATCAATGTTCTCAACGGGCAGGATGATCAGCACGTCGGTCGTGCCGAACTGGCGATCGATCACCGCGCCGTCGCCGACAAAAGCGCCGAGCCTGAGGTAGGCCTTGATCAGCGGAGGCATCGCCTTAAGCGCCGCCCTGGCGTCGATCTCTTCGCACGGCAACCGGTCCATCGGGACATAAAGGCGGTCATGGGCGCGGCAGCGCCACTCCGGTGGCGCAAGCGCATTGTGATACAGGAAGCTCAACGCCGTGGCGTGCTGATCCGGATCGGTGCCTGGGAAGCTCGCGCAGCCGATCATCACGTCGATCTTGTGCTCGCGCACGTACGTCCACAGGCCGTGCCACAGCAGCTCGACCGTCCGCTTATTGCGGTAGGACTCGAGCACGCACGAGCGGCCGAACTCCACGAAGCGGTAGTTCGGCGACCTGGAAGCAATGAGCGGCGCGATGTCGTATTCGCTCTGCGTATAAAAACCGAGGCTGCGTTCAGCTATCTCTTGGCGCAGCACGCGGTAGGTGCCGACGATTTTCTGCTGTCTCAAACCGCCCCACCCATCTGTATTTGGCTGAGCGGCTGCGTCCACGACAAGAAGATGATCGCAAATCGCGTCGTAGGGGTCCTCGTCGCGACGGCGCATCTCGGCTCTCACGCTGGGGACGGCCGACATCTCTTCGTAAAAGACCTTATAGCGAAGACGCTGCGCATGCTTGAGAGAGCGCCGCGTTCCTGCAAGCTTGACCTCTAGATCACCAACACGGCCGTAGACCTTCTCCGGGCCCCAGCGAATGAATGCACGAGCACCACCACTGTCCTTCAGAGACTTGAGTGCCAAGAGACCACGCGGCACCGCCTGCCATTTCGGACTGTTCGCAAATCGGCTGGCCATGCGCCGTGCGGTGAACCTCATCCTCCGCCTCCCTTTGTGCCACCACGATAAGTTGGGTGGCCCGACCCGATCCCCTAGATGCTACACCACCGCGCGATCCCGAGCGCAGCGACGCGAAAAATTGGGTGCCTTTTCAATGACAATCGGCGCATATCACGATTCCATGACAGACTTTAGATGGCTGCCGTAGCTATGCAAGCCGTGCCTTTAGGCCGCAGCGTCGCCAGCAGTCTGCACGAACCAGCGCTTCAGGACGGCTTCGAGGTCGGCCCTATCGAACGGCTTTGCAAGATAATCGTCCATCCCGGCTTCGAGATAGCGCTTCTTATCCTCAGCAAACGCGTTCGCCGTCAACGCGACGATCGGAGGTGCACGGCGCTCCCTGCCCGGTAAGTCAGCGTACAGCGCCTTAATGGCGCGTGCCGCTTCAATGCCGTTGCCCTGCGGCATAAAAATGTCCATGAGAACGAGATCGAACGGCAAACTCTTCTCGTCGAGCGTACGGCGTACAGCCGCCACGGCCTCTGCGCCATTGGTAACGGCGACATAGTCACAACCGCATTTCTCTAAGACCTTTTTGGCGAGTAGAGAATTGATCTCATTGTCCTCGGCGAGCAACAAACGGCGGCGCACCGCACCTTGCTCCGGCATTGAGGGCGGCCCTCGATCGGCGGACTTGCTTGCGGCCGGGGGCAGCACTGCTTGCTCGGGCCTGTGTATCCCCAGTTGCATCATCATGGAGGCAGGCCGCACGGGGCGCACCAGGTATGCCTCAAAGCCCGAAGCGCGGAATTGGGAAAGGCCTGCACGCGACAGCACGTTGACGAGCACGATGCCCTGCACCCTGGCGTTGGGGTTGAGCTTGCGTGCCAAGGTAAGCAGCTCGCCAGCAGCAGCCGGCCCAATCGCGCTATCGACGACGATGTGGTCAAATGGCTCGGCATTTTGTGCCGCCGATTCGAGCGTGGAGGCGGCCATTGCGAATTCGACGTCTTCTGCGCGTACGCCGGCTGAAGACAGTGCATAGGCGAGCGAGCGCCGCTCCAGCGGACGATCGAACGCGAGAAGAACGCGACCGGAGAAGGCAACCACACCGCGCTCTTCTTCTCCAGCGATCGGCGTCACCCGTTTCAAAGCGAGATCGACAGTAAATGTCGAGCCCTTGCCAGGCACGCTGACGACGCGAATGCCGCCACCCATGACGTGCGCCAACTGCTCGGAGATCGCCAAACCGAGGCCGGTTCCTCCGTCGCGCCGCCGAACGGCCGCATCGGCCTGCTTGAATTCCGTGAACAGACCTTTCATATCCTCCTGCGATAGACCTATGCCGGTGTCCTCTACCGATATCACGATGCCAACCTCGTTCGAGGACCGCGCAGCATCACCGTCGGCGCCGGCTACGTTCACGCAGACCCCGCCCATATCCGTGAACTTCACCGCGTTGGAGAGAAGATTGAGCAAGATCTGCCGCACTCGAACCTCGTCTCCATTGACGAATCTTGGAAGTTTCGGGTCGACGGACCAGGCAATCTCCAGGCCCTTCTCGTGGGCACTCGGCGCCAAGAGCTCGACCGCACTTTGAACGCAAGTCTCAAGTGCGAACGGCGCTTCATTGAGTTGGATCTTGCCGGCCTCGATTTTGGAGAAGTCGAGAATCTCGTCGATGAGCGCGAGCAAAGTCCGCGCCGACTGGTCTATTGCATGCGCAAAAGTCTGTTGCTCTTCCGTCTGCTGTGTCTCCAACAGAAGACTAGCCATGCCGAGAATGCCGTTCATAGGCGTGCGGATCTCGTGGCTCATGGCCGCCAAGAAGCGAGACTTGGCCCGGTTGGCTGCTTCCGCTTGATCGCGGGCCTCTGAAAGCTGCGCCTGTGTTCGGCGCTGCTCGGTTACATCGCGGCCTATGCTCTGCACCTCGAAATTGGAACCGTCCGCGGCGGGAACGAGATGCTCCTCCCATTCGATCCAGCGTGGACCAATCATGGTATCAACAATTTGCGTGAAATACTGATGACGCACGTTTCCCGTCACAGAGAGCGGCGCTTTGCCTCCACCTTCGCGAACCCGCAGCCGGAACGGCTTGTCGAGAACGGCCTCGGGCGTGACGCCAAACATATTCATGAATGCCTTATTAGCGAATGTGAGATGGCCAACGCCGTCCCGGCGCAAAATCATGTCGTCCTGCGCATCGAGCAGAGCACGATAACGATAGCGTGCCTCATTCTCGTTGAGCGCCCACTGCAAATCCTGCAGATGTTCAAGGCGATGCGCGAGTTGATCACCGACTTTGGTGACTCTCGCTGCATGGGTGACGGCCGCATCGTTCGCCCACGTCAGCACAAGATGGATAGACAGAAGCGCCAGACCGGCGCCAAGAATGGCAAAGGCATGGAAGGCGCCGAACGGCACTGGCGCCAATGACAATGCGATAAGAAGGGCCGCTACGGCGCCTATCGCCGTGAAGCGCAGCGATATCGATCCGGCAGACCATGCACGCGGCATGATCCGGTCTCGTAGTCTTGGCCAGATTTCGATGATCTGCATTCCCGCG
>JAUWCP010000271.1 GCA_030609245.1 Hyphomicrobium sp. | reverse complement strand
TGAGCGTCGTGTTTTTGGTCATCCTGCTTGGCGGAATGGCGTACTTCCTCGTTTAAACCTGGCCCTCAAGCCCAGCGGTGATTGACTCCCGCGGCTCGATGGCCGCTCGGCATCTCCCGCACAACCGGATTTCTCCATGGTCACCATAGCGGTAACAGCGGAGGGGGCAGACGAGCCGCGCGTCGCGATCTCGCCCGAGACAGCCAAGAAGTTCACGGCCCTTGGCTGCAAAGTGAGGGTCGAGACGGGCGCTGGCGCACGCTCGCGCTTTTCCGACGAGGTCCTCAAGACACAAGGCGCCGAGATCGCCCCAAGCGCGGCGGACGCGCTGCGCGATGCCGATGTCCTCTTGAAGGTGCGCAGACCGAGCGTTGAGGAGGTCAAGCACCTAAAGCCCGGCGCTGTCGTTGCTGCGATGCTCGATCCTCACGGCGAACGGGCAGGCCTTGAGGCGCTCGCGGCAACGAATGTCGCGCTGTTCTCCATGGAGTTCATGCCGCGCATCACGCGTGCTCAATCGATGGACGTGCTCTCGAGCCAGGCAAATCTAGCCGGCTACAAGGCTGTTGTTGACGCTGCAGCCATGTTCGATCAAGCCATGCCAATGATGATGACAGCGGCGGGCACGGTTCCCGCCGCTAAAGCTTTCATTATGGGCGTGGGTGTCGCGGGGTTGCAGGCGATCGCGACGGCACGGCGAATGGGTGCGCAAGTCACGGCCACAGACGTGCGCCCGGCCACGAAGGAGCAAGTCGCTTCACTCGGGGCCAAGTTCGTCGCGGTTGAGGACGAGGAGTTCAAGCAGGCGCAAACGGCGGCCGGCTATGCCAAGCCCATGTCAGCCGAATATCAGAAGAAGCAAGCCGAGCTTGTCGCATCGCATATCAAGAACCAGGACATCGTTATAACGACCGCACTGATCCCGGGGCGTCCCGCCCCGCGGCTCATCACGCGCGCGATGGTTGAGAGCATGAAGTCCGGCGCCGTCATCGTGGATCTGGCTGCTGAGCGCGGCGGAAACTGCGAGCTGACCAAGCCCGGCGAGGTTGTCGAACACAACGGGGTGCGCATCTTCGGCCCGCTCAATCTCGCAGGCGAGATACCGGTCAATGCGTCGAGCCTTTATGCCAGGAACCTCTTAGCCTTTCTCGACATTATGATCGATAAGACCGAGAAGGTCCTGAAGGTCGATTGGGACGACGAGATCATCAAGGGGACGCTCGTCGCTAAGGACGGAAAGATCGTGCACCCGAGCCTGCAACCGCAGGGAGCAGCCTGATGAAGAACACGCTTGCAAAGTTTGCCGTTACAGCCGGCGTGCTGCTGGCTTCGAGCGCAACAGCATTTGCAGCCGGTGGCCTCGGCGGGGAAGTCGATCCCGTCATCTACGAGCTGATGGTGTTCGCGATGGCGATCTTCGTCGGCTACTACGTGGTGTGGAGTGTGACACCTGCCCTGCACACTCCGCTTATGTCGGTAACGAACGCGATCTCGTCAGTGATTGTGGTCGGTGCGCTTTTGGCCGTCGCCGTGGAGCATGGCGGCATCGAAAGCTTCACGACGTTTGACTCCAACTTAACATCGAAGATCTTCGGGCTTCTCGCGCTTGCGATGGCGTCCGTGAACATATTTGGCGGTTTCCTCGTCACCCGGCGCATGCTCGCCATGTACAAGAAGAAGGGTGACAAGCGTTGAGGATGCGCATGACCGGTCTGGGGGCCCACGGCAATGTCGGCTAATCTCGTCGCGGCGCTCTATCTCGTCTCGGGCGTGCTGTTCATCTTAGCGCTCAGAGGACTTTCGAGCCCGGCCACGTCCCGGCGTGGCAACCTCTTCGGCATGATCGGCATGGCGATCGCGATGAGCACGACGCTGGCGATCGCGACGCCCCAGCTCGGCATCACCTGGTATCTGATCGCGGGTGGCATAGGCGTCGGCGGCCTTATTGGGGCGATTACGGCGCGGCGCATTCCGATGACGGCGATGCCCGAGCTCGTTGCGGCCTTTCACTCGCTCGTCGGCTTAGCGGCGGTGTTCGTGGCAGCGGCGGCTCTTTATGCGCCGGACTCCTTTGGTATCGGTGAGCGCGGCGGAATCAACGTCATCAGTCTCATCGAGATGTCGCTCGGCGTTGCCATCGGCGCCATAACGTTTACCGGTTCGGTGATCGCGTTCGCGAAGCTGTCGGGCCGCATGTCCGGCAAGCCGATTACCTTGCCGCTGCGTCATATCATCAATCTCGCGCTTGCCGTCCTTATGGTCGGGCTCATCTATACGTTCTGCCTCTCGGGCGGCGACCCATTGCTGTTCTGGGCCATCACCGCCACGGCCATGCTGTTAGGCGTCTTGATCATCATCCCGATCGGCGGCGCCGACATGCCCGTAGTGGTGTCGATGCTCAACTCCTACTCGGGCTGGGCGGCCGCCGGCATCGGCTTTACGCTTTCAAACATTGCGCTCATCATCACTGGGGCGCTGGTGGGCTCTTCAGGCGCCATCCTTTCCTACATCATGTGCAAGGGGATGAACCGTAGCTTCATCTCCGTGATCCTCGGCGGCTTTGGCGGCGAGGTTGCAGGCCCTGCGGGCGGAGCTGAGCAGAAACCCGTCAAGCTCGGTGCGGCCGATGACGCCGCCTACGTCATGCAGAACGCGGGCAAGGTCATCATTGTGCCTGGCTACGGCATGGCAGTGGCGCAGGCGCAGCACGCCCTGCGCGAAATGGCCGACTCTTTGAAGGAGGCCGGCGTGGAGGTGAAGTACGCGGTCCACCCCGTCGCAGGACGTATGCCCGGCCACATGAACGTGCTGCTGGCGGAAGCGAATGTGCCCTACGACGAGGTATTCGAGCTGGAGGACATCAACAGCGAGTTTCCCCAAACCGATGTCGTCTACGTCATCGGTGCCAACGATGTGACGAACCCGGCCGCCGAGGATGACCCCTCCTCGCCGATCTATGGCATGCCCGTGCTGCAGGTTTGGAAGGCCAGCACGGTGCTGTTCAACAAGCGCTCTTTAGCGTCGGGCTATGCCGGCATCGACAACCTGCTCTTCTATCGGGATAACACGGTAATGGTGCTGGGCGATGCCAAGAAGATGACGGAGCAGATTGTCAAGGCGCTCGCGCACTGATCGAAATCCGAATGGCTTCGAGCCAGTGTATCGCAGGCTGAATTATTGCTGCGGGCTATTCTACTCAGCGACGCAT
>JAUWCP010000164.1 GCA_030609245.1 Hyphomicrobium sp. | reverse complement strand
ATGTGCCGTCCAGGTGGCTCGCGCCGGTAGTCATGATAGAAGCCAATGACGCCACAATCTTTGGTGCGCGATATATTAAGCGCTTGGGCAATCTCAGCAGACAGATCCTTGGCTGCAAACCCGAATGCATCCTGGGCGTCGTGCAGGATCTCCAACAGCTCTTCGGGCCGATTGCCGTGCGCCTCGCAAATCTCGCGCACGCGTCCTTCGTTTTTTGGCGGTGCTTCGCTCATCACGTTGGGGCCGATGCTATCGCAATTCTTCCACCCGGCTCGGCGCAAGATGCGGCAATCTGACTGTCTCAAGTTGCGTCACCCAGATCAAATCGGAGCTTTCGATGTGATGATCGAGCGCGGCAATGGTGCGCTGCAAAATTGACCTGTTAGGGTACCGTCTGGGAGAGCTGAGCTGCGCTACTCCTTGTGCCGGTCAAAATTTATTGGAGTTATGGTTTTCGCTGAATCCCGCAAGGCTTCAATCAGCGGTGATATCGGGTCCCGGTCAGCAATGACCAAACCGATGCTGTGCTCGACTTTCGGCTCTGCCAGCGGAATGGCCCTGAACCCGGACATGCTTCCCAGGACCTCCAGAATGTATTGCGGCATGATGCTCGCCAGTCCCATCAAGCGAACGTTCGAGCACAGATTGATGAGGGAGTTTGTCTCCAACCGTGGCATGGGATGACAGTTCGCACTTTCGAAAGCGCGATCGATAATGCGCCGGTTTTGCATATTGGGCGTGAGCAGACAAAGCGGCTCCTTGGACGCCTCGCGCCAGGTCACCGTCTCCCGTCCGGCGAGGGGATGGGTTTCGCTGACAAAAAGACAGTAGCGCTCAATGTAGAGCGGATAGGTGAGCAGACTATCGATCGGCTCGTTGTCGAGATAGGTGATGCCGACGTCGATTGAAAAGTCAGCTAAGGCCCGAACAATTTCTTCCGAGCTCTGCGACAGTACCGTGAATTCGATTCTGGGATGGACGCTCCGGATTTGCTTCGTGAGCAGGGGGATCATCGGTAGCGAGGAGGGAACACCGCCGAGAATGAGCCGGCCCGACAGACCCGCGTCGTGGTCCTTGAGGTGGCCCAGCTCCTCTTGCATCGACTGCCAGTTTTTGAGGATGATGTGGGCCCACTTGAGGATCCGCTCTCCGTCAGCGGTCAGCCCCTGATAGCGTTGGCCGCGCTCGACAATCGGAACCTGCAACTCCAGCTCAAGCTGGCGAATGCGCCCCGACAGCGTCGGTTGGGTCACGTTGCACGTCGCTGCCGCTCGCGTGAAGTGCTTCTCGCGGGCGAGCGCGGCGAGATACTGAAGCTGGCGGATGTCCATTGAGCCCCTCCCGAGGCGCGCAGTCGCGGACGTCATTGCGTCCGGGCCGGACGCCCACAGTGAGCGCGGGCCTCCTTTATCCGACAATCATCAATCGTCTGCTTCAGAAAGGCAATTGGGATTGGCTCAAACGCGCTTCATGACGGGAATTTCGTCCCGCGCCATCATGTTGCCTTCTAGAGCGGTGATGTTATGGACACACAAGAAAGTCCGGGGACAGAGGGACAATACGGGGGTTTCCAAAAGCGTGATTTCTGGGCTCGGTGAGCCTTAGACGAGGCGCCTATCGCGTAGCGGCCTCGCAGGTCAGACTCCAAGTTTTTTCTGTAGTTCCGGTGTGCAGGGCTCGGCTCGACGGAAGCACACCGGCTTGAGTTAGGTCATCGATTTGCGTGTAAACGCAAAACGCGAGTTCGAGCAGGCCGCGCGGTGTCGGAGCAAGGCGTTGATGAGCAGTAACGAGAACTGGATCGTTGGAAGCGCGCTGCTCGGATTGAGCCTCGTATTGGGTGCCGCTGCCACGGCAATGGAGCTCCACAAGAATAGCGCCTTCGCCCAATCATCAGCAGCCCATTCACTGCCAGCATTCCTTGACAGCGCACGCGTGTCCAGCCTGCACGATACGTGGAAGTCAGATGACGGCGAACCCTCCGCGGAGGCTCAGCCCGGCAGCACACCTCGTAGCCAAGAAAAGGTTGGGGACGAGCCGGAAATCTCATCGGCTGCGAACGGGGCGGCGCAGGCAACAGAAGCGACGGACCACGCTACTGCCACCGTCAGGCAGCGGGCGGAGGAACTGAGCCGGCGCTTCAGCGGCGGAGCAACGGCCGCGACTCCTGCGCAGGATGACACGTCTGAAATCACCACAAGCGCCCTGCCGGACAAATCCGAACCGTCGTCGCGGCCGGTGCAAGGTGAACAGGCCGCGACCGTCGCGCCAGAACAACCGGCAAAGAGTACCAAACGTCCTGCGGGCGCTCGCGTAAAGACAGCGCGGCTGCCACGAAAGGTGCAACGAGCCACGATCCCACCAAACCCTGTACGCGCCCCCCGGAACGCTCAGGCTCGCAAAGCATTGTGGCTGCCCAAAAGCCGCGTCGGCGCAGTTCGCCGTCCGGGGCCGCCCGCAGCTTCTCCAACTGCAAAGCGCGAGAGCTCGCCCATCACGATCCCGAACGAGTTCCAGAGCTTTGGCTGGAATTCCCAGGATCAGTTACGCTAGCGGCATTCAGCAAAGCTGCTGTTGCAGCAAAGCGATCGCGACGACGACGCTGCCGTTTCTCAAAAAGTAAAGCCGCCCGCGACATTGCGCGAGCGGCTTCGGTTGTTGGCTGGATGAGGGGCGCTTACATCATACCGCCCATGCCACCCATTCCGCCCATTCCAGCGGGGCCGTGACCAGCCGCGTCGTCCTTGCTAGGCGTCTCGGCAACGGCAGCTTCGGTGGTGAGGAGCAGGCCGGCGACGGAGGCGGCATCCTGAAGCGCGATGCGCACGACCTTGGCCGGGTCGATAATGCCTTTCTCCAGCATATCACCGTATTCGTCGTTCTGCGCGTCGTACCCGAAGGACTTGCCGCCTGCCTCTGTCACCTTGCCGACGACGATAGACCCTTCCACGCCGGCATTCTCGGCGATCTGGCGAATGGGTGATTGCAGCGCCTTTTTGACAATCGCGATACCTGCGTCCTGGTCGTGGTTGTCACCCTTAACGTCAATGTTGTTAGCGGCCTTGAGCAGCACGACGCCGCCGCCTGGAACCACGCCTTCCTCAACAGCGGCACGTGTGGCGTTGAGTGCGTCGTCGACGCGGTCCTTGCGCTCCTTGACCTCGACCTCTGTCGCACCGCCAACCCGGATCACGGCCACGCCGCCAGCGAGCTTGGCAAGCCGCTCCTGCAGCTTCTCACGGTCGTAATCGGAGGTCGTTTCCTCGATTTGCGCCTTGATCTGGCCAACGCGCGCTTCGATGTCCTTTTTCTTGCCGGAGCCGTCCACGATGGTGGTGTCGTCCTTGGTGATCGACACCCGCTTGGCGTGGCCCAACATTTCGAGCGTGACGTTCTCCAGCTTAATGCCGAGGTCTTCGGAGACCGTCTGGCCGCCGGTCAGCACCGCGATGTCTTCCAGCATGGCCTTGCGGCGATCACCAAAGCCCGGCGCCTTGACGGCGGAGACCTTCAACCCGCCACGCAGCTTATTGACGACCAGCGTCGCCAGCGCCTCGCCCTCGACCTCTTCCGCGATGATGAGCAGGGGCTTGCCGGACTGTACGATGGCCTCGAGCACGGGGAGCAGCTGCTGCAAGTTGGACAGCTTTTTCTCGTGGATCAGAATGTAGGGATCTTCAAGCTCGACGATCATCTTCTCCGCGTTGGTGACGAAGTAGGGCGAGAGGTAACCGCGGTCGAACTGCATGCCCTCAACGACGTCGAGCTCGGTATCCAGGCTCTTGGCCTCCTCAACCGTGATGACGCCTTCGTTTCCAACCTTCTGCATCGCCTCGGCGATCATATTGCCGATCGCCTTCTCGCCGTTGGACGAGATTGTTCCGATTTGGGCAATCTCCTCGGAGTTCTTGATTTTCTTTGAGCGCTTCTCGATATCGTTGACCACCTGCACAACCGCTTTGTCGATACCGCGCCGCAGGTCCATGGGGTTCATACCAGCCGCGACAGCCTTGAGGCCCTCGCGCACGATGGCCTGGGCCAGAACGGTTGCAGTCGTCGTTCCGTCGCCGGCAATCTCATTGGTCTTTGAGGCGACCTCGCGCACCATTTGCGCGCCCATGTTCTCGAACTTGTCCTCAAGCTCGATCTCTCTGGCAACAGTGACGCCATCCTTGGTCACGCGCGGGGCGCCAAACGACTTCTCCAGAACGACATTGCGGCCCTTGGGGCCGAGCGTCACCTTGACGGCGTTAGCGAGGATATCGACGCCGCGCAGCATTCTTTCGCGGGCATCGACGGAAAAGCGAACGTCCTTAGCAGCCATGATGGCTCACTCCTGATTTTGCACTAAAGGGGCTAGTCGTATTGGCTCGACCGGCTAAGCAATATGCCGCCGTCTTGGCGGCACGACACAAAGCGAAAGGCGATGAGGAGAGGCTTACGCTTCCAGCACGCCCATCACATCGCTTTCCTTCATGATGAGAAGCTCCTGCCCGTCTATCTTGACTTCGGTGCCGCTCCATTTGCCGAACAGGATCTTGTCGCCTTTCTTCAGCTCGATGGGGATGACCTTGCCGGTCTCATCGCGGGCTCCAGGGCCAACCGCGACGACCTCGCCCTCCTGCGGCTTCTCCGCGGCTGTGTCGGGGATGATGATGCCGCCTGTCGTCTTGGTATCGCTGTCGACGCGTTTGACGACAACGCGGTCGTGTAAAGGACGGAACTTCATGGGAAAATTGCTCCAGCTCAAAGGCATGGCCGTGACCGGCCCGGCAGTTTCGAAGGTGTGCTTTGGCACTGCCCGATTGGGAGTGCCAATGGCGCGCTGGTGATACGCGGCACTGGGGTCAGCTGTCAAGAAACCGCTGCGATATCGCTCGTGAAAGGGCAAACAGAGCGTTTAAATTGTGCAGTGATTACCGCGGCAAGCTTATTTGATGCAGCCGCAACGCCTACCAGCTTCGGTTTGCGGTTCTGATGAGAGGGCCGCTTTGTTGAACAGCCTTTTGACCTGGATCGGCGACTGGCGCACGAACAAGCCATTCGTTCGTCACGGCCGTGAAGACGACCTTCGCGGCATGCCTTTCATACGCCATCGTCGCATATTTTGACCTGCCACAGAGCTTTTGGGCGGCGGTCGTCGCCATTTTCGTCACCCAGGCAAATGTCGGCGCTTCCCTTGGTCAGGCCTTCTACTGGTTCTTGGGAAGTCTGCTTGGCGGTGTGGACGCCGCCTTGGCAGACACGAAAGCCATCACCGTCGCCGCCGGCACAGTCTCAACGCCAGCCCGCTCCGTCTGAGTCGAAAACATAGCCCGTGAGCGACTTGCCGCGCTTGGAGGCAAGATAGAGAGCAAGCGAGGCGATATCGGGTTCGCTTGTAAGGTAAGCGCTGCCTTCGGACGTTGCGGCGCGTGGCCCGATGGCGTTGATGCGGATCCCATTCTCCGCCCAGTTCTCGGCCTCGCGGCGTGTGAAAGCTGCCAGAGTGGCACGAGCCACGCCGGCAAGGGCCGCTTCACCAGCGGTGTGCGTTGCGGGCATGGTCATAACGTTGAGGACGAGGCCCTCCGTTAAGGTGAGGCGCATGCGGTTGGCGACGACGCGCGTCGTGAGCAATGGCATGGTCAGCTTTTCCGACACCATGTCTTCGACGTCGGTGATGCTGACCCGGTC
>JAUWCP010000278.1 GCA_030609245.1 Hyphomicrobium sp. | reverse complement strand
TTAGTCCAACGGAGGTCTGTTGGAAGATCGACTCGCACGGCGCCAACTCACCTTTGACGAGATCGTAGCCGAGGTAAACGATGGCCATGAGGGCGAGTGTGCCGCCCATCGTGCCTATGGGAATGGCGTAACGGGCGAATAGCGACCGCCTCGGCGAATTCGATGGCTTCTTGACGGTTGGATCAGTCAACGCAGCCTCCCCCTCGCATATCTGCTGGATACGGAGGATGCATACCACGACAGATGTCCGTGTTGCAGCGGTCGTGGCTCAATTGATCAGTGGAAACCTTGCCCGGCCACGCATTCAGCTCCAGCGCCTGTTGCTCCACATCCACTGCTCGGGCGCCTCGCGGATCCAGGCCTCGAACTGTTTTTGCATGTGAGTCATGATCCAGCGGATGTCTTCGGCTTGATTGGCCGTACGCGGCACGCGCAACTCCTTGAGTTCAATCTCGAAACGGCTCTCGGTCCCGATGCGCTTGCAGCGCGACAGCCAGATTCGTGCACCCACGCGGCGCGCGATCATTGCGGCGATCGCTTGCGTTCTGGCGTCCTTGCCGAAAAATTGCACGGGGATACCTTTGCGGTCATAGAGATCGCAAACAAGGCCGAGGCGGCCGCCGCGACGCACGAAATCCATGATCGCGCGCGCCGTCTTCTGGTCATCGCCGTGCTCGCCCACATTGCCGCGCCCGAACAACCCTCCAGGGTAGAGGTCCTTGCGCTGGTCGCGCAGATACTGATCGACATAGGGATTGTTGACGGATCGGTAGACGGCGGCCGGGTTCCCACCCGCCCAAGTGAAGGGCAGAATTGCCAGCTCCCAATTGCCCATATGCAGGCTGACGCCGATGGCAGCGCCGAGTTTGTCCTTGTAGCGCGAGAAGAGGTTCTGACTGATGATGTCGATGCGCTCAGGTTCGGCGAGGAAGCGATCAATGCGCATTGTCTCTGCCATCACCCGGCCGAGGTTCTCCCAATGCGCGCGCGCGATGGCAAGGCGCTCCTCTTCGCTCTTGTCGGGAAAGGCTATGGCAAGGTTGTCGAGGGCGCGCTTATGCCGCTTCGGGTTGATGATGGGGGCCAACAGGCGCCAGGAGGATGCGGATATGCGCGTTGCCACGTTGAGCGGCAAAGCGCGAAAAATCCCCGCCACAAGGCGAAGCCCCACGTATTCGAGCCGGTACTGCAGATCCTGCAGTCGGAGAATGGTTTTCATCGCAAGAGTGTTCGGGGTAGCCAAAGGAGTTCGTTGAACGCGTGGCCTGGTGTGATGCCAACCGCATCCTTGCTCGTCAAGATGTGTGTGTTGTTGAATCCCCTTCGGAGAGCATCAGGCGAGGTGTTACGAAGGAGGGGGCAAGCCCCTCGCGGATCGCGAGCCTGCGCAAGGGCCCAATGGCCTTGAGGGCATGCAGGCCAAGGCCGCGTATGATTTGAACGGGGAGAAACCCAGAAATCAGGCTACGGTTGAGTACGTCAATTGACCAGGCTCGCGTGGCGATATCAAGGGAGCGCGCGCGTGTGTAGGCAGTGAGCGTTTCAGGCCCACCAAGGTCGCGGCCTTGTTTCAGCGCATCGCCTATGCAGTCAGCGAGGATAGCCGCGTCGCGCAATCCAAGATTGAGCCCCTGCGCACCAATAGGCGGCAAGACGTGCGCAGCCTCCCCAACGAGGGCCACGCGGTTTTGGCCGGCGGCGTCAGCCTTGAGGCCAGAAAGAGGAAAGAGCCTGCGTGCACTCACCTCTTCGACCGGGCCAAGTAAGCCTTGCAGCCGCGCCTCGAGCGCCTCGCGAAACGCTGTATCGTCGATCTCTGCCAGACGCCGGGCGACGGCAGGGCGCTCGACCCATACAAGGTTGGAAGAGCAGCCAGGTGCCGGTACCACGGTCAAGGGACCACTCGTGCGGTGAAACTCGGTCGACACGCCATTGTGGGAGCGTTGATGCGTGAAGGTGCACGTCAGCGCGCTTTGGTCGTAGGTCCATGTCTCAGCAGCGATACCGGCCGCTTGCCGGCTGAGCGAGTTGCGGCCGTCAGCGCCAATGACCAAGCGCGCCGCCACCTGAGGGCCTTCGGCAAGCTTGAGGTTGACTTGGCTGGCGCCGATCTCGAGCTCCCTAACGCTCGCCGTTTCCATGACTGTGAGCGTTTCGGATGCCGCCGCCCGGGCGCGCAGGGCCTCCACCAGCGAAAGGTTGGGCACGTTATAACCAAACGTCTCAAGCCCTATCTCGGCTGCTGAAAACAAAACCTCAGGCGCACGCAATAAGGAGCCGGTGTCGTCGACAATGCGGATGGCGCGCAAAGGTTCCGCAGTGGCGTGGCAGGCCTCCCACGCGCCAAGATTTTCCAGAAGGCGCACCGAAGCAGTAAAGAGCGCTGCCGTCCGGTTGTCAGTTCGCACGGGCGGTGGGGCCAAGAGGGTGACCCTCAGGCCCGATCGCGCAACACTCAAGGCGGCCGCCAAACCGGCCGGTCCGCCGCCGACAACGGCCACATCGTACTGAACGGTGTCTTTCATATCACTTTCACGACAGCTCGAGTGGGTATGATCTACCCCGGTTGTCGGAGTTTTTTCCTTTCATTTCAATACCCAACTTGTTGCTGCAGCCACAGCGCTTTGTCACAAACCTTCATACGACGAACTGCACTTTACGCCCATCGATTCGCTCCGATATTGCCGTCTCTCAGAAGCTTCAACGCGAGGCCATTGTGCCCGGGGTGGGGCTTCGCGGCGCGCTCCCGTAAACTGCTTTCTGAGTCGCGTCGTTCAATCAGCGAATAGAGGCGTGTGTACGGAGAATTCGATGCTGAACGGTGAACTGAGGCGGCGGCCCGTGTGGACGGTCAGCCTTGTGGTTGGCGGATTTATTCTCGCAGGCAGCCTCACGGCTGAGGCTGCCGATTTTGGTGGCAACTGCTGCGCCGATCTGGAGGAGCGGATCGCTGAACTCGAGGCGACGACCGCTCGCAAGGGAAACCGCAAAGTTTCGCTCAGCCTTTACGGCAAGGTGAACCAGGCCGTGATGTTCTGGGACGATGGCGTTGAGGACAACGCTTACGTCGTGACGAATGATTCATCGCGCACGCGGATCGGCTTTAAGGGCAAGGCGAAGATCAGCAGCGACTGGTCGGCCTATT
>JAUWCP010000080.1 GCA_030609245.1 Hyphomicrobium sp. | reverse complement strand
ATGGCGTTGCCAAGGCCGTCGCCGAGCAGGCCGACTATTGCACCAACGCAAAGACAACGATCGTCAAGGCCGATCTCAATCGGCATCTCAAGGGAGACTACACACCACGCTCGCGACCGAAGCCTATAGAGGAGGGACTGTTCTCGGGCTGGGGCGACGGTGGCGAATCGAAATATTCTGACGGGCCCATGCAAAAATCGTTCCCAACGGATAACAGGTTTTGAACCCATATGCCCATTTCCCAACGCCATCGGGCCAGGTCGCTTTAGCATTCCGGGCAGCAGCTCCTCTGGATTGAAACACTGTTGAAATTGACAGGCGGGCTCGTGCTGGCGATAGCGCCCCTGAGCGCGGTCAAACTCTTCGGCCTTCCCCAAACTGGCACCAGCTTTTGGCCGCGGCTTCTGGGCGCCGTTTTGATCGGTCTTGCTGGCGCAATGTTTCTGGAAGCGCGCGTGGCAGGCTCTCACGGCCTGGGGCTTGCAGGATGTGCGGTCGTCAACCTAACCGGAGCTGCGATGATGGCAGCGTTGCTTGTGACGGACGCCGGTCCTCCTTCGGTGCGCGGCCGAGGCCTGCTCTGGCTGCTTGTCATTCTCTTGGCAGCGCTCAGCATACTCGAGTTGGCCTCCCTCTGACTGGACCGTGGCGCGGACGGCGACATCAGGTTCGACGGTGCTCCCCGCATCAATCGTCCATTGCGTACACCAACAAGCATTGCTCCGACACGCGGAGAAGAGTTGGCCGCTTCCGCCGCGCGAAGTGAAGGCTAAGAGGCAACGAAATCGATTACACGGCTAGCCCTGCGACCTACGCCACACCGAGCTTCTTTTTTAGGCTTGAGGACGACGTCGTGTACTGGAACAGCAGCTTCTTGCCGGGGTAGACATACTTGTACGCCTGCTGCGCCATGAGGGCGGCCTCGTGGAAACCACAAAGAATGAGCTTCAACTTGCCCGGATACCAATTGATGTCGCCGATGGCGAAGATGCCCTTCTCGCTCGTCTCGAACTTCTCGGTATCGACGGGGATGAGGTTCTCGTTGAGATTGAGGCCCCAATCGGCAACAGGTCCGAGCTTCATCGTCAAACCGAAGAAGGGGAGCATGACGTCAACGGGAACGTGCTCCTCGCCTTCCTTGGTTTTGACCGTCACCGCCTCAAGTTGTCCGTCCGCACCATGCAACTTGGTGACCTGTCCAATGAGGAGGCGCATGGCTCCCTGACCGACGAGCTCGCGCATCTTTTCGACTGAATGGGGTGCGCCGCGAAACTCGTCGCGGCGATGCAGTAGCGTCAGGCTCTTGGCGAACGGCTGCAAACTCAAGGTCCAGTCGAGTGCGGAATCGCCGCCGCCGACAATAAGAATGTCCCTGTCCTTGAAATTCTCCATGCGCCGTACCGAGTAGTGCACGGAGGTTCCCTCGAAGCCTTCAATCCCCTGGAGCGGTGGCCGCTTGGGTGTGAATGAGCCACCGCCCGCAGCGACCACCACGACCTTGCAGACGAATTCCTTACCGGCGTCGGTCTTGAGGCGAAAACGCTCGTCGGCAAGCCGTTCCAGCTCATCGATGCGCTCGCCCAGATGCAACGTTGCGCCAAACGGTTTGATTTGCTGCAAGAGCCGGTCCGTCAGCTCCTGGCCGGAGACGACGGGCAGAGCTGGGATGTCGTAGATCGGCTTTTCCGGGTAGAGTTCGGCACACTGCCCGCCGGGTTTGTCGAGAATGTCGACCACATGCGCCTTGATGTCGACGAGCCCCAGCTCGAACACGGCGAACAAGCCGACAGGGCCAGCACCGATGATCACGACATCGGTTTCGATCGGACCTTCCCCACCAGCTGACTGTCCGGAAAAAGCCTCCACGTTCATTATGACCCTTCCACCGGCAACATGCCCATTAGAATTGCTTTGCCGGCACGCGAACGGTGATGCCGTCCAGCTCCGGTGTCAGCTTGATCTGACAGCTCAGCCGGCTTGCCTCGCGCACGTCGAAGGCGAAGTCGAGCATGTCCTCTTCCATCTGGCTGGGAGACCCCGTTTTCTCTCGCCAGGCCTCATCGACATAAAGGTGGCATGTGGCGCATGCGCAAGCTCCGCCACATTCTGCCTCGATGCCTGGCACGTCGTTGAGCTTGGCTGCCTCCATGAGCGTCACACCGGGTTCGGCCTCGACCGCCTGCTCTTGGCCATCGGGCTGAATGAAGATGATCTTAACCATACGCTCGCGCGGAGCTCCTTATGCTGGCAAATGGGGGGCAACGCTGTGTCGCACCGGCAACTGGGCCCAATGGGCCGCCAACGGCCCCGCAGCATTAGTCGGCGAGGCCAGCAAATTCAAGGCCGGGTGGAGAGACACAGCGGCGCGGGGAATGCGGCGCGTTGTACGGCTAAGTACCGCACCGAGCTTTGTATTTAAGCGATCCGACGAATGCTTGCGCTTCTTCGGCGGCCTCTTCTAGCATGCAAACCATCATGCGGCACGCGTCCGGATCAGAAATGCCCGCGAGCCGCTCCGCCTGCGTGGCCAGCAGCGCGAGGCGCCGGGCGCCGACAACACGTGCCGATCCTTTAAGAGTATGGGCAGCGACGTACCAGGCCCCGTCGGTTTCAGCCCTTTTGAGAGTGGCAATTGTTATGGGAACTTGGGCCAAGAACAGTCCAAGAATCTCCGCTTCGAGGTGCTTGTCGCCGAGGGTAAAGCGGCGCAGATGGCCAAAATCGACAGGCTCCGCCGCAAGCGGCACGTCAGCTTCGGATTTGTGTTGCCGTCGGGCTCTACTCACACACAAGTTCATGTGACCCCTCGTCTTAAGCCTCACAGACGTCCGGACGCTGAAACTGCCCTGTACGCACCAATATTCTGGGGACGGTCGCACACAGATAATAAGCAGGGGTAAATTGCAGTCTCTCAACTTGAACCTTAATCTCCGGGGTAGGCTGCGAATCGGGGCTTGTAGGGGAACCTTTCTTTTGCCCCAAACTCGGGCCAAACCATTGATGGACGGGTAGAATAACAATTTGCGCGACAGTGTTTTATAAGCTCACCACCGGGTGAGCCCTTATCGCGTGGAATTCCTTTTTGCCCGTCAGCGATGGCGCGCTGCGGGGGACGAATGGCCGCATTCTTGCGGCTTCGTAGGACGGGTTGATGGCTCGAGACCAAAAGAAGAAGAAGCCTGGCGCGCTTAACGCTAAGGTCAGGGAAGAGCCGAGCCTGCCGCTGCCAAGCAAAAATGGCGACGGCGAGGGTCCGGCTCCGCCTGCAATCACGACCGGCAAGAAAACGGGGCAGCTCCCACCTGCGTTGCCCCCTTTGCAAACCGATAAGCTGCCGCCTTTGCCCAGCTCCGCGACCAAGCAGTCACCGCCGCTCCCTCCCCTCGCTACGTCCAAGGAGCCACCGCCACTACCCAAGTCCAAGGCCAAGGAGCCCAACTCCAAGGAGCCGCCGCCACTACCCAAGTCCAGGGCCAAGGAGCCCAACTCCAAGGAGCCGTCGCCACCCCCAAGCTCCGAGGCTAAGGAGCCGCCCTCGTTGGCCAGCTCCAAAGCGAAGAAACCGCCTAAACTTTTTGATATTGACGATAGGAAGCCATCGCCAGCAAAGGTAGACGAAGAAGCGGCGACCGTTGGCGTACCGGACCAGCCACCGGACCCATCACTAGATTCGCAGCCCGATGCACCGTCGCGCCGCGTGGCCCGCCGCCGTCCGACAGGGCCGGTACGCCACCAGGTCGCTGCCAACGACGATGCCCCGAGCATGGGCGGCCTGATTTATGCCCTGCAGCAGAAGCCTTCGAGCAAGCCGTACAAAATCGCTGGGATTGCGAGCCTGATATGGGGCGCAATCGGCATCGCATTCACCGTTGTGATGATCGGCTCACAACCCGATGGGCTGAGCTTCATCCAAATCGTTTTCCAGCCGGCAACGTTCCTGACCACCGCTGCTATTGTCGTGCCCATTGCGGTCCTGTGGTTCCTGGCGCTGCTGGCCTGGCGCGCCGAAGAGTTGCGGCTGCGATCCTCCACCATGACCGAGGTGGCGGTGCGGCTTGCCGAGCCTGAGAGGATGGCCGAGGAGTCGATCGCCTCGCTCGGCCAGGCTGTGCGCCGTCAGGTCTCATTCATGAACGACGCCGTGTCGCGTGCACTTGGCCGCGCCGGCGAACTCGAAGCGCTCGTCCACAACGAGGTGGCGGTGCTGGAGCGTTCATATGAGGACAACGAACGCAAGATCCGCAGCCTCATTCAGGAGCTCTCGGGAGAGCGCCATGCTCTGGTGAACACAAGCGATCGCGTCGCAGGGACACTGCGCGATCTCGGCAGCGAGATCCCCACGTTGATCGACAAGCTCTCCGACCAGCAGATCAAGCTCTCCCACATTATCCAGGGAGCCGGGCAAAACTTGACTGCGCTCGAAACCACGATCGCCTCAAGCGTTGGTACTCTGGAGACGTCGCTCGGCGGCGGTACAGAAAAGCTTCAAAACGTTTTGGAGGCCTACACTGGCGCGCTCGCCGGTGCCCTCGACAGCCGGTCTGCGCAGATGCAGCAAACGCTTGAAGGCTATATGGAGGCCTTCGACTCCGCGCTCGCCAGACGCGCCCAGGCGCTCGACTACCAGTTGGTGGAGCGCACGAAATCACTGGACGACGCTTTCACGGAGCGCCTGCGGTTGTTCGATGACTCGATCATGCGCTCCACGGTCGCTATCGATTCTGCAGTTGATGAGAAAGCGAAAGCGCTCACGACCGCTCTTGCCGCGCATGCTACGACCTTCCGCGATACAATTGGAAAGCAAGCTGCTGATCTTGACGACGCGCTCATGCACGGCATCAACGCCGTGCGCCGTTCGAGTGAGAACATCACGCGCCAGTCCGTCAAGGCGATGGAGGGGCTTGCCGGCCAGTCCGACCTTTTAAGGAATGTCTCGGAGAACCTGCTGGGCCAGATCAATTCCGTCACCAGCCGCTTCGAGAACCAAGGTCAGATGATCATGCAGGCTGCCAACTCACTCGAGGGGGCCAACTTCAAGATCGACACCACGCTGCGCAACCGTCACGCGGAGTTGTCCGGCACGCTCGATCGCCTATCGGGTAAGGCCGACGAGTTTGGCCAGTTTATCGAAGTGTATTCCTCGTCCATCGAGGGCTCGATCTCCGACGCCGAGACCCGCGCGCGCGGCGAACTGGAGCGCATGCGTGTCGAAACCTCTGCCGAAGGCGAGCGTGCGCTGGAGGACCTTAAGCAGCGCCTCACGTCCGTCTCGAGCGAGATGACGTCGGAGCTGGGCTCGCTGAGCAACCAAGTCACGACCTCCTCTGAGGAGCTGCGCCAGCAGGCCGCCCGTGCCGCCGAACAGGTTGCCGCCGAGCAGGCGCGGCTGCGGGAGCAAATGGAGCAGCTGCCCATCACGACGCAAGAAAGCACCAACACGATGCGACGCGCCCTACAAGATCAGCTTGGTGCTCTCGATCAGCTCTCGCAGCTCACCTCGCGCACCGCCATGCAACGTGATGTGAGCCCGCCCCAGCCGATCGAGGGTCGTACCTTGGCTCAGGGCTCACAGCCCCCTGCCGGACAACCCAAGCCGCCACGCCGGGAAACAACACGCGCGCTGAACTCACTTTCGAGTACGATCACTCAGGAGATGGGCAACCGGCAGCGTCAGCAGCGTCCAAATCCAGGTGGACAAAAGTCCGGCCGTGGTGGTGGCGACGCGCGCGAGGGCTGGTCCCTTGGCGATCTTCTGGCCAGAGCCTCGCGGGACGAAGACAGCAGCCCGCAAACCGCCGGTGCGGCGCAACCGAAACAGACCTTCAATCTTGACCTGCCAGCTATGGCCCGCGTGCTTGATGCGGCGACCGCGGCTGCAATTTGGTCGCGCTTACGGGCAGGTCACCGTGGAGTCATGGCGCGCAGCATCTACGGGGATGAAGGCCGCGCCCTCTTCGATCAGGTGAACCAACGCTGCCAGACGGATGCAAACCTCGCTCAGACCATCAGTCGCTATCTGGCCGACTTTGAGCGTAGGATTGCAGAGGCTGACCTGAGTGATTCATCTGGTCGTCTCACGCAGAGCCATCTCATCTCTGATACCGGTCGCGTCTATCTTTTCCTGGCGCACGCATGCGGCCGGCTTCAGTAGGTCCAGTCGAATCCTAGATCATAGACCGCCATGCCGAACGGTGAAGCTCTGCTGGTCGAGGCCACTGCGCAGACCTGGCCACTTGCAAATCCCTTTGTGATTTCACGTGGGGCTAAGACAAAGGCGCACGTTGTCGTCGTGCACATCAGCGATGGGCCACACACCGGGCGCGGCGAGGCCGTGCCTTATTCGCGTTACGGCGAAACTATCGACGATGCCCTCGCAGCGGTCCGCGCGATCGAAGGCCCGATCACACGCTCGCGTCTTGCCGGGCTTCTTCCTCCCGGCTCGGCCCGCAATGCCCTCGACTGCGCACTTTGGGATCTCGATGCCAAGCGAACGCAAAAACGGGCATGGCAGCTTGCCGGGCTCGACAAACCGCAGCCGGTCTTAACTGCCTACACGGTGAGCTTGGGCGAACCCGCTGAAATGGCAACCACTGCCAGCTCCGTCCCTCACTTTAAGCTTCTCAAACTTAAGCTCGGCGGCACAGGCGACCCGGCGCGCATCGCCGCAGTTCGCGCAGCCCGTCCTGACGCGCGGCTCATTGCCGATGCCAACGAGTCCTGGACCCCCGATATGCTGGAGCCCCTTCTCGATGCCGCGGCAACGGCGAGCGTCGAGCTCATAGAGCAACCCCTACCCGCTGGCGCTGATGACGCCCTTGCTGGCATATCCCATGTCATTCCAATCTGCGCTGATGAAAGTGTGCATACGAGCGCCGACCTCGCCGCGTTGAAGCAGCGCTATGATGCGGTCAACATCAAACTCGACAAGACCGGCGGTTTTACTGAAGCGCTCGTCATGGCGCGCGCTGCGCGCGCACACGGTTTCAAGATTATGATGGGTTCGATGGTCGCAACCTCGCTTGCCGTCGCCCCGGCTGTGTTGCTCGCTCAAGGGGCCGATTGGGTCGACCTTGACGGGCCGCTGTTGCTCGCCCGCGACCGGGAACCATGTCTTTTGATCGAGAATGGCTGGATTGCCCCGCCTACTCCCGATCTTTGGGGCTGAGGTCTGTCTCTGGCCACAGCGCACGCCCGTGCCAACCCTTTTGCAGCACAAGACCCGCGGCAAATCCGATCAGCGCCAGCGCTGCGGGTAGGAAGTACATTCGACCACCATACGCCGCATATAGCGGTCCCGAGGCCAGACCAACCGCCCCCACACCGAGGCCGGCCGCAACAACGGCGTAAAATGCCTGGGCGCTGCCTGTCCCTTTGTGTGGGACAGCGCGCGCAATGAACAGCATGGCGCCCACGTGAGTCGCCCCAAATGTCAGGGCATGAAGACACTGCAGCGGAATGAGCAGTGCGAGCGGAGGATCGAACGCCATTGCCGTCCACCGCAGCAAGGCAGCAGCAGCGCCGGCGAGAATAAGCGGGGCGGCACCAACCCGCCGCGCCAGCGCCCCCGAGTAGGCAAACAAGATCACCTCTGCGGTGACGCCAATAGCCCATAGTGCGCCGATCCAGGTTCCCGAAAGGCCCTGAGATTCCCACTCCAAGGCGCCAAACGTGTAGAACGTGGCGTGCGCGCCATGAAGACAACCGATCGCAATGAGGAAAAACACGAAAGGCCGCGACCTAATCAGCTGCATTGGCAGCGACGTGCGCCAAGACATCCTAGGGGCCGACGGCGCCGCAACAGTCGGTGGCGGTCCTGGGAGCTGATGGGCGGATATGACTGCAAACGCCGCAGCCACCACGAGAAGCCAAACGCCGACGCCACCTCCGAATTCATCGATAAGCAGGCCGCCGGCGAGGTTCGCAACGATAAACGCGATTGAGCCCCACAGGCGCATGCGCCCATAATCGAGACCCGCCGTTCGTACGCTCGCAATCGCAATCGTCTCGGTTAACGGCATCATACTCGTTGTCGCCAACAAGAATGCTACTGCGACAACGAGGATCGCCGCATACCCACTCATCTGACTGAGTAGCAGCGCAGACGCGAAGGCGCTCCACGCCAGCACGACCACGACGAGGCGGTAGTTGGCAATTCGATTGGCAAGGAAGGTCACGCAAGGAGTCGCGGCAATGCGAATGAAGAAGGGCGCCGCAATCACGATCGAGATTTCTGTCGCTGTGAGACCCGAAAAATCGAGCCACACCGGCAGATACGGGACGAACATGCCGTAGACGAAGAAGAGAGCGCCGAAAAACAACGATACGCGCACGCCTAGAAACTGATCCTCTTCCCCACGGGCTGCGTGCTCAGGTATCGGCTTCCCGTTTGTTGTGTCGTCGGGCATGGTCCGCTCCCTGACGACCATGGTCGGCGCCAGTGGTGAAATGCGTCGCCGCGCGCTGCCGCGTTAAGGCGCAACCTCATAGACACAACAATTGCTCTGATCCCGGACAAAAAGAAACCGGTCCGGAGGACCGGACCGGTTCTTCAGCCAAACTGAGCGGCGCCCCTATGTCGCCAGCCCAGTGCTCCCCCCGGAGCTCGAATTCGATGCCTGCGCATCGCGTCGGGCAATTTTGTTGCAGAACCACGCAGGCGCTTCAAGTGGGCAAAATCCGTTTCGCCGTCCGTCGATGCATCGCTGCCACACATCGCGCCCAACAACGGCCGCAATCTCCGCATCAGCACCGCTGAGACCGCTTTTGCACGGCGCGAAGAACATCGACCGGCCCGGCGCCTTTCCCAAGCGCGAGGCGGGCACCGGCTTGCAAAGCCTCATGAACAAAGCGCTTGGCGTCCGACACGGCCTGCTTGATAGGCACGCCTTGCGCCAAGTTTGCCACAATGGCCGCAGAAAATGTGCAGCCCGTTCCGTGCGTATTGCGAGTTGTGATGCGGGGCAGCGCGAGCCGGGTCACCGCGTCAGCTTCTACGAGGAGATCGACCGCCTCTGCCCCCTCTCCGTGGCCGCCCTTGATGACGACGGCTTTGCAGCCAAGACGTAAGAGCGCCCGTGCTTGCGCAAGCATTCCGGCCTCGTCCTTTGCAACTGGCTGGTCAAGAAGACGCGCCGCCTCGTGCAGGTTGGGCGTGAGAATGTCCGCGTGGGGAATGAGCTCATCTCGCATTGCTTGCACGGCATCGGGCGCTAGCAGCGTATCACCGCTAGTCGCAACGATGACGGGATCGACAACAAGCGGGCGCAGCTCGTGGTGCTTGAGCGCGTTTACGACGGCCACAACGGTTTCGCGATCGTTGAGCATCCCTGTCTTGACGGCACCAATCGCAAAGTCGTCAGCAACGGCATCGATCTGATCTCGGACAAAATCCGGCGGCACGGCAAGAATACCGCTAACGCCACGTGTGCTTTGTGCGGTCAGCGCGGTCACCACGCTCGCGCCATACACGCCAAGCACCGTGAAGGTCTTGAGATCGGCCTGGATGCCCGCCCCGCCCGAGCTGTCGGAGCCGGCGATAGTGAGCGCAACAGGTGTGCGATCGGCGGCAACGTCCTGGGTCATGCGCTGACCTACTGTCTTGTGCCCCGTTCCATGATGTCCCTCCCCAGCCCTTCCGGTGTCACCCACGCCTCTATTTCGCCCAGCGCCGGGAAGGTGTCGAGCAGCCAGCTTCCAA